>JANMYC010001390.1:0-1713 GCA_031381715.1 Saprospiraceae bacterium | reverse complement strand
GAACGATATGCCTATTTTTTTGAAAAAACATTCCCTCCCCAATCTGAGGGTGTTTTAACTGCCGTGGGAAGGATATATAGCAACCATGTTTCAACTCCCGCTAATCCTGGAAATGTCCTTGACAAACGGGCAGGAGCTACGGTTTCAGTTATCGAAAACGATGACCCAACCTTCAAAGTATATCCAAATATTGCTCAAAATAAAATTGACGTAGCTTTTAGAACGGTTTCTGATGCAGCCCAAATCAAAATTTTCAATATTAATGGTCAATTGGTAAGTACCCTTAATTTGAAAATAGGAGCAAGCTCCCAAACCATTGATATAGCCCATTTTACTGAGGGGGTGTACATATTAACACTTCAAGATAAAGGGAATATTCAAAGTAAAAAGTTTTTAAAACAGTAGATAAAACCTCAAAAAGCAGGTTTTATACTGAGGGGGGTAGCGGTAAATCCAGTTATTTAACACAAAAAATAATTTTAAAATTGAAATCGAAAACGAGATATCGCCCGCTAAATTATATTTTAATGGTGCTCATTTTTATGGTTGTAAGCTGTATAAATAGTAAAAAAATATTAAAAACAGACAAAAAGCCTAACATTTTGATCATTATGATTGATGACGCTGGTTATGCTGATTTTGGTTTTATGGGTTGTAAAGATTTAGAAACGCCTAATATTGACAAACTCGCTTTAGGCTCAGTGGTTTTTACGGATGCGCACGTTACGTCTTCTGTTTGTAGCCCCTCCAGAGCTGGTTTTTTAACGGGAAGATACCAACAACGATATGGCTACGAATGCAATGAAGGGGACGGGTACACGGGAATGGATACTGCTCAAGTTACGATTGCTCAGATGTTGAAATCCAACGGCTACGTGACTGCAACATTTGGTAAATGGCATCTCGGCTATGAAGAAAAGCAGCAGCCCAAATCAAAAGGGTTTGATTATACTTATGGCTTTCTTGGTGGTGGGCGCAGCTACTTTTATAGACCCAATAAAGATGATAGCTCTGGTTCGAAAAATGCTATTTTGGAAAATGATAAACCTGTAAAATTTGATGGGTATTTAACGGATGTATTAGGTGATAAAGCCGTAAATTATATACAAGCGCATAAAAATCAACCATTTTTTATCTATTGGGCACCCAATGCAGTTCACACGCCTATGGAAGCGTCGAAAGCTGATATGGAAAGATTTAAAGGTCATCCCCGACAAATACTCGCCGCTATGACCTACGCACTTGACAGATCGATAGGGAAGATAATGGCAGAATTGAAAAACCAAGGAGTCCTTGATAATACACTGATTTTCTTTTTGAGTGATAATGGAGGTGCACATAACAATCAATCAATCAACTTGCCGCTTAAAGGTTTTAAAGGAAATGAATACGAGGCGGGTCACCGAGTGCCTTTTTTGATGAGTTGGCAAGGCAAGATTAAGGGTGGTGTTAATTTTAACGGATTAACCTCTTCTTTAGATATTTTTACTACGTGTTTGGATGCTGCTAATATAAAAACGAAGCCCATTAGTCCACTGGATGGGGTCAGCCTTTTGCCTTATTTTAATGGCACTGCTACGGGCAACCCGCATAAAGAATTATTTTGGCGTAAAGATCGCAATGCCGCCGTCAGATTTGAAAACTTCAAATTACTTAGAGTGCGTGATGTGGGGTACAGGCTTTACGACTTAAAAAATGATTTAGGAGAAACGA
>JANMYC010000687.1:0-3965 GCA_031381715.1 Saprospiraceae bacterium | reverse complement strand
ATTTTTTGTGTAAAAGATTTGCCGTTAATCAAATCATCTGAAAATAAGGCTAAACAACCATAACAAGTCGTGATTTGCCAACACTTTTGACAGCAAGGACTTAGATAAATAAACCTACCAGCATCGTTTTTAACTCTACTGATTCTACAAATTTCAATGGTATCATAATTTCGCCATTTCCAACGATAATAATTCTTTGATACTGAGGGGTCACTCACTTTTACGGAAACTTCAAAACTTGCCGTTCTGATTTGACCAGGCACGAACCGTGAACTAATTGAGTCTATTGGTACAGGTGGTAGTATCGGCTCAGGTTTCGATTTATACTGTTTTCCATCCAATGTTTTGATGTTCACACTGTACGAACGCCCCACCATGCCCCTAAATGAAGCCGAATCCGTTTTATAAACCCCATTTGTGAATGCCGAAAGTGGAAAAACATTGCCTAAATTATCAGAAATCGTTACTGTTGCACCACTAATCAATTCCGTTATTTTAATGCTGTTAAAAGGCTCACTATAACTCAAAGTCACGAAATAAGGTCCCGGATAATTCGTCACTGTTCCATCCACAATCAATTTTCGAGGCACATTGGCTTCTTTTAATTCTATTTTATCGATACAACCCGTTAGCAAGCTGAATAAAAAAATGCAGTAAAATATATTTTTCATGTGGATTTTCATTAAAATTTAAAATTATAGGTTATTGAAGGAATCACTGCCCCGATTATAGCTAAACGATAGCTTTCTGCCCGATTCAAGACTTGATAAATGCGGTTATTCTTCGTTTTTGAGAAGATGGAATACGCATTTCTCCGCCCGTAAGCATTATATATGGAGATGTTCCAACTGCTTTTGAAACGCTTACTTTTATTCGGATTCGGCTCAATATTCATGCTCAAATCCAAACGATGATAATCTGGAATGCGGTCTTTGTTCCGATTCACAAAATTAGGAACGTATATATTATCAATGTAATACTTGTCTTGAGCCAAAGTTATAGGTCTGCCTGTACTATAAGTGAAATTCGCTGAAAAATTAATCCGACTGTTGTAATAATAGTTGGTAATAATATTCAAAACGTGTGGTTTATCAAAATTAGTGGGATAATAAACGCCATTTACGGGCTTATCTTCGGGATAAGGACTGTTGATAATAACCTCCGAACGGGAATAAGTATATGTCAACCAACCAGTAGTCCGCCCTTTTTTCTTCCGCACATACACCTCCATACCGTAGGAACGGCTCTTGCCTTGATTCAAAACCGTCTCAACGGCATCCAAGAGCAAAAGGTTAGAACCACTGCGATAATCAGGAAAATTAGCCGCATTTTTATAATAAAACTCAACGCTGGTTTCAATGGAATTGTCCTTAAAATTGCGAAAATAACCCAATGATACTTGGTCAGCAATTTGCGGTTTTATATAAGTATCACTCATTTTCCATCGAGCAGTTGGAAGTGCTGAAGTAGTATTGGAAATCAGTTGGGTAAACTGTTGCATCCGTTGATAACCCAATTTCACAGAAGCATCATCGCCCGTTTGAATTTTCAAAGTCAATCGCGGCTCAGGCCCTTGATACCATTTGATAAATTCTCCGTTTTTATAATTTAAAACGCCCTTTAAGTTCGCCGTATCCTTCAAAATATTGTCTTCGTACTGAAAAACGCGCCCTTCACCCATCAAACCATACAAAGCATATCTCAAGCCATACGACAAGCTCACTTTTTTATTTATTTGCCATTCATCATTGAAGTAAATGCCCGTTTCCAAGGCTTTTTCATTGGGTAAAATAACGGGATTAATAGCCGATAAATCCGATGTGGGCAACAAACTCCCCGGTTGTATCTTCGTTAAAATAGCACTTACTCCAAAGTCAAACTTGTGCCGAGCGTTTAAAAAATAGAGGAAATCAGTCTTAAATTGGTTGTGATTCATGCCCGCTTCCAATTTTGAAGCAAAATCCACGTCTGGTATTTCAATTACAGGCTTATATTGGCTATTAATAATGGAAGCGTTCATGGACATTTTATTTCCAAAAATGTGATTCCACCGCAACGCGGTCGCTTGTGTCTGCCATTTAAAAAGCGTGGAGGTAGCATTGACCTCCAAGCCCGAGAGCGAGTCGCCCGTTATTTTAAAAATATCATTACTGAAATAGCCCGTGAAAAACAACGTGTTTTTATCATTCAGTTTCCACCTCAATTTTGAAGTAATATCATAATAACTTGCCTTGGTTTTATTGATAGAAGAGTTATTGATGAGTGGAAATAAAACATCCGTATAGGAACCCCTTCCCGCCACCAATATCGACACTTTTTCACGAACGATGGGCGTTTCAAGCAATAAACGGCTCGCTAAAATGCCTATTCCGCCCGATGCACGGAAAGTATCAAGATCGGGTTCTTTGAGTTTAATATCCAAAACGGAGGATGTTCTGCCGCCAAATTGGGCAGGCGTGCCGCCTCGATAAAGCGTCATATCACGAACGGCTTCGGGATTAAAAACCGAGTAAAAACCAAGCAAATGCGATGTATTAAAAATGGGAATATCGTCCATCAAAACAAGATTTTGGTCTATATTTCCGCCTCTGACATTAAATCCTGAAGCACCTTCCCCTACCGTGGTCACGCCGGGTAAGGTTTGTAAACTCCTAATAACATCCACTTCCCCCAATAAAGTAGGCAACTTTTTAATGGTATTAATGGTCATTCGGCTCGTCCCCGTTTGCGTGGAATTCACGTTTTTATCTTTCGATTGATCCACAATTTCCACTTCTTGCAACTCTTTCACCGATTTAACAATATCAATCTGAATCAGCTGATTTGAATAGAGTTCTACCCGTTTGGATTTAGAATAAAAACCCACGTAAGTCACCTTTAAAATATAGACCCCCTCAGTCAATTCGAACTTAAAATAGCCGTCCTGATTCGTGACGACCCCTTTTCCAATATCTTCGATGCTCACTGTGGCTCCCTCTACGCTTTTGCCCGCTTCATCCTTCACTTCACCGTTAAGGATAAATACTTTTTTCTTTTTAGATGGGCTTTGCTGAGCAAATAGAGAGGTAAAAAATAGGCTTAAAATAACGGGCAGAATAAAGGAGAATTTTTTCATAGGCATAAAATGAGTTAAAGGTTAATTATTAGCGGACGTACCCCCTCAGTATTTTTATCATTTTTAGAGTTATTTTAAGGCAAAACTTTGCGATAAAGATATAAATAATTGTAATAAACACACCAACTCATCACAAATATTGCACAACTAAAACGGTTATTTAATTCCTTCTTAAAACCCTAAATAAAATCTATTAGTATATATTTCTCCGATAGAAAAATACTTTATACTTATTTATAACAATTTAGAAACATAAATAATATATTATCGTAAATCATGTTTACAATAGTATTGAACCCACCTATAAATACAAAACGATAGCGCACAAGTCAAATAAAATCAACTTTTAAATTTCCAAAAAACATGGGATTCAATATTTCAGGGATAGCCATTAATAAGTCTTTTAAAGATAATTTTGATGAATTATTAACCAATTTCAATTGGGAAGTAGTATTCCATGAAGAAGTAACTTTTGAAGATGCCTCAAAAAACTGGAAAGATAAAGAGCTGTGCGATGTCTTTTTTACCGAAACTGGCACTCTCTTATTTGTAAATATGGATTTGTGTATCGAACCGTGGCGACTGAAGGACTACAACGTTTTTACTTTCACTTTATCCGAAACGTCGATGGCGTTTAATGTGCAATATTCCGAAAATATGGCTTTAAAACGCTCCATTATGGAAGTAAATGGCGAGCGATTAGAAGATAGTGGCGATAATTTTGATTTTGAAAATGAAGTACCTGACACGGCTGAAATAATTTGGAGGCAATTGGGTATCATGCTCGGAAAATCCTTCGGGAACATAGATTTTCAAGCACCCTGCCGCCGATATTCTTTTGAAATAGGTG
>JANMYC010001345.1:0-2051 GCA_031381715.1 Saprospiraceae bacterium | reverse complement strand
CTATTTCGGTGCGCTGCACCTTAAAATCGGTGTTTTGTATTTTTTACTACAAATATTACGCAGCTCTGCTGCTTTTTTCACTCTGTTTTACTCCAATTTACATAAATGTCTTTTTTCAAAATTGCTGTGGGAAATGTCGGAAATACATACTTTTATGGGTCTAACTGATCAAAAGATTTAAACGCAACATATTTTTTTATTTTGATAAAAGTTGCACTTCTAATTTGAATCTACGCCATCTTATCCGATTACCTTATCAAAGTCACATCTCCTTTTCGGATAGTGGTAACTCCGTTTATAAAAGAGACTTCTGCCCAATAAGTAAATACATCGGGCGCCATTATCTGATTACCTTTCCACGTTCCATCCCAACCAGAAGAAGGGTCATTAGGTTTAAAATTTGTCTTTTCAAAAACCAGATTTCCCCACCGGTCAAATATCTGCATCGTCTTGATGACCTCTACGTTACCGCCATCTTGAGGAAAGAAAACATCATTTATATTATCACCATTGGGGGAAAATACATTTGGAAAAAATAGACGAGAACAATCTTCTTTTTTTACCATAATGCTCTGCTCTTTTATTCCACATTTATTTTTCATAGTTACAGAGTAGATACCACTTTTCTGTACTAAAAATTCAGGAAGAGTAGAGCCATCTTGCCATTGATAGGTCGTCAAATCAAACTTTGCATTGATAATCAATGTTTTATCTTCACAAATAAAGGTGTCAGTTGGCCATTTTACTGAGGGGGGTGATAAATATTTTATCTGAATAGTATCGTCACCAATACAAAATCCTCGACTAAGATGTACAGAATAAGAACCAGCTTTATTAATTGTCCGCACCGAATCTTTCAAACCATCTTGCCAAAGGTAGTTGAATACTTTGGGTACAGTGGCACGTAAGGTAATCGTCTGTCCATCACAAAGCAGAGTATCTTTTCCAATATTGAAAGCAAATGGGTCTCCACTCACTTGCAATTCAACTTCGTTTTTATATTCAACACCACACCTATCTAAAACTATGACTCGATAAGTCGTCGTAATATCAGGTTTAGCAATGGGATTGGCGATAGTATCGTTGCTCAACCCTACACTTGGTGTCCATTTGTATTTTACGCCACCTGATGCATTCAAGCGAATAGTATCCCCTTTACAGAGTTGCTGTTTAGAAGGCTTGTCCAAAAATGTGGTATATTGAAGACAAACTTCTTGGCGATTAAATGAACCACCTGTAGCTGCTGTAAAACCCCAAAAAACTAAAGGATTTCCATTAAAAATGTCATTTACTATGTCTCCTGTGTAGGATAAAAGAGGTTTACAATCGAATGATGCTTCCAGCTTTTTCAATGTAGCATCCCACCTTACTTTAATGATATGAGATTGACAATCCTCGATATTACCATTTGTGCCAATACTTACGGGGCCTGCTAAGGTATTAGAACGCGAGTGATTAACATCTCCGTTTCTGATTATCGCCATGTGGTCAAAAGAGGGATCATTCAAATTCGAGTTTTGATACGTATCCATCTCGATACCTATGCTGGGCGTTACATTTAAAAAGCCAATACCCTCCCCTACTGAACCAATGGATGTACCCACGGGTTGAAATCCAAACACAATACCATCCGCGCCATCAAAATCTCTACAGCCAAATAACAAATCCAGACTTACTTCAAACGACTCGTTTAAATTAATTTTCGTAGTATCCCAGATAGAGCCTACAATATTTAAACGCTCATCCGTCAATTGAAAACAGCGCTGACTAATTTGACGAGCAGAACCATTTAAATTAAACTGAGCCTCTAATAAAAATGGAATAAATATTAATAAAATTAAAAAAAAACTTTTAGCAGAACCCATCTTTTTTCGTAGCTGAATATAGAGTTTAGGTATATTTTTTTTCATTTAAATATGCGAATCTTGTCAATAAGTCAATTTAAAAGCAGCAGTTACGCCAATTAATTCAAGAAAACCTCATCTATTTATGATGATTTTATGAGTATTTTAAACAATCCAAAGATTCGGTTCTAATCCTTATTTTTGGAA
>JANMYC010001311.1:0-3844 GCA_031381715.1 Saprospiraceae bacterium | reverse complement strand
GGGTCTTATTAAAAAACAAAATCGAATACCCCTCAGTATTGATGACCTTCAAAGCCCACCTTCGGGCTACGGCTTAGTGGGCGTGACAATGGGTGGTAATTTGAAAATATGTAATCAAATTATTGAAACTACGCTTAAGATAGATAATTTATTGAATCAATCGTATCGAGATTACTTGGATAGGATGAGGTATTTCGCCAATGCGCCAGGGCGGAATATTAGCCTCAAATTGAAAACACGTTTTTAAAAATATTTATTTAATTTAAATTTTAAAACAATGACAATTAATCGTTTTTCAAAATTATTCATGACTGCTTTGGGAGTTGCTTTAGTTGGATTTTCGGCTTGTAAAAAAGAAGAAGTAGATGAGCAAGAAAACCTAAATGTCCTTAAAATCAAGATAGGTACAACCTCTTTTACATGGTCGGATACAGACGGTACAGGCGGCAAAGCACCCGTTATTGACACCGTTCGCTTGACACCGAACGGCTCTTTTGCAAGCGAAATCACGATTCAAGATGGTTCAGTCAGTCCAGTTAAAGATTTTACACCCGAAATCATTACTGAAAAAAATGACCACCTTTTTGTCTATAAACCAACGGGCAATTTGACGGTTACAGACCTTTCAAAAGATGGAAACAGCAAAAATTTTGGTCAAACTGCTACCGTAAAAACAACGTCTGCTGGCAATGGTACTCTTCAAATAATTCTGAAACATTTACCGGATAAAAATGCTGCTGACCCATCTGTAACGGGCGAAACGGATTTAGATGTGGTATTTCCAGTAATAATAAAGTAGGAAAAATTAAATAAGGCTTAAAATGGCATTTTGAATGGGAACATTTGGGATGCCATTTTTATTTTATTTAAATTAATGGAAAATAATTTTTAGATTAGTCTAAATTTAAATTTTTACCAGTATATTTGTTTTATTTTACCCAAACAAATTAAAATGAGCAAGAAAGCCTTTTTATTAATAATCATAATGATACACTCTTTGAGCATTTTAACAGCACAAAATGGCTCAATACGGGGGCGAACGGTGGATGAGAATGGCATTTTTATACCTTTCGTGAATATCTTTTTAAAAGGAAATAACCTCGGTTGCACGTCAGATACTGAGGGGGTATATGAATTGAAAAACGTTCCAATTGGGCGATATACAATGTTGGTTTCGGCAGTAGGATTTCAGACGAGAGAAGAATCTATTGAGGTTTTAGGAGTAGATAAACCATTGATTATCAATGTTAAAATGGTCGCGATGGATGAAAAGCTCCAAGAAGTGGTCGTCACTGGAACGATGAAAGAAGTGCGCCGTTCGGAAAGCCCTGCCCCCATAGAAGTGTATTCGGCTAAGTTTTTTTTGAAAAATCCGACGCCTAATTTATTTGAATCCCTTGCCAATGTCAACGGTGTGCGTCCGCAATTGCAGTGTAGCGTGTGCAATACAGGCGATATTCATATCAACGGCATGGAAGGAGCTTACACGATGGTGATGATAGATGGAATGCCGATTGTGAGTGGACTTTCGACGGTTTACGGGCTTTTGGGTATTCCTAACTCCATGATTGAGCGGATGGAAGTGATTAAGGGTCCTGCTTCGACGCTTTATGGCTCGGAAGCAGTGGGCGGATTGATAAATGTGATAACTAAAACGCCCCTAAAAACGCCTATTTTTAGCTTTGATGTGAGCGGTACGTCGTACGCAGAATTTAATAATGATATTTCCACAAAATTTAAAATAGGGAAGGCGACCTCCATTTTATCAGGTAATTACTTTCATTTTGATAAAAAATGGGATGTAAATCATGATAATTTTACGGATGTTACTTTAGCCAAACGCGCGTCTATTTTCAATAAATGGTCGTACGAAAGGTCGGATAATAAACGTTCGGACATTGCTTTGCGCTACGTTTGGGAAGATCGATTCGGCGGTGAATTGCTTTGGAAAAAGGCTTTCCGAGGTGGTGATTCTATTTACGGTGAAAATATTACCACCAACCGTTTGGAGCTGATAGGGACGCATGATTTCAATTCAAAAATGCCTTTGCGCCTGCAATATTCTTATAATTGGCATGATCAAAACTCGGCTTATGGGGCAACTCTTTTTAATGCTCAACAACGCATTGGTTTTGCGCAGTTGACTACCCCCCTCAGTATTGGGCACCATGATTGGCTTTTTGGAACAGCTTTGCGCCATACTTTTTATGATGATAATACCATTGCAACGGCTACGGATGCGACTCAAAATAAGCCTTGGAATGTGTGGCTACCAGGTGTATTTGCGCAGGATGAAATTCGTTTTAATGAAAAAAATAAATTGCTTTTGGGATTGCGATTTGACTATAATTCGGAGCATGGAGCCATCGTTTCACCCCGTTTTAACTATAAATGGACACCTAATAAGCAAAATACGGTTCGTTTCAGTTACGGAAACGGTTTCCGAGTCGCCAATATTTTTAGCGAAGACCACGCTGCACTCACGGGTGCGCGTTCGGTGGAAGTGCGCGAGGTGTTAAAACCTGAGCGGTCTCATAATCTGAATGTGAATTATGTAACTCAATTGGCGGGTAAATGGGGTTTTGTGGGCTTGGATGCAAGTGCATTTTGGACGTATTTTGATAATAAAATCATTGCGGATTATGATACTGACCCCAATAAAATCATTTACGATAATTTGAAAGGTTACGGTATTTCACGAGGTTTGACGCTGAATTCGGATTTTAATTTCACAAATGGTTTAAAAATAGTGGTGGGTACAACGGTCATGGACGTTTTCACTAAAGAGGCTCGGGATTTGAAGATTTGGCAGGTACAAACGCCACATTTTACTGCGAATTGGTCAGCCAGTTATACTTTTTTAAAAGGCAATTGGTCAATTGATTTGACGGGTGCTACGACTTCGCCCATGCGCTTGCCCGTTTTGCCCAACGATTTTCGCAGTGAGCATTCGCCTTGGTTTTCAATAGTGAATATTCAATTAAAAAAGACGATTAAAAAGGGTTTTGAAATATATGGCGGCGTTAAAAATGTCTTGAATTTTTTACCTAAAAATCCATTAATGCGCCCATTTGACCCATTTGACAAGCGTATTTCAGTAGATAATCCCAATAATTACACTTTTGATACCAATTACAATTATGCACCCATGCAGGGGATTAGAGGTTTTTTGGGTGTGCGATATAGTCTTTAGAAGAGACAATACATTATTAGACTTTATAGATATGGTAGTGATTTAAAATGTATGCTGTATAAAATGTGCGACCCCGATGGGGTCGAAAGTGTTATCTGATTGGTTATTCTACAAATGTGTGAGTCCTCTGGACTCGCCTATAGCTTGAAAATGAGTCCAGATGACTCACATATTTGTAGAAAAATAGGCTTTTAATTGTAACGACCCCATCGGGGTCGCACATTTTATACAGCAGACATTCTGAATCTACACTTTAGATATTAGACAAACAATAAAGTCTAATCTCTAACGTCTAAAAATCTAATGTCTTTAAAAAATCACGGTTTCATAAACGACCAAGCCGAATTATACGACCCCTCAGTATCCACGTAATCCAAGAAGGTTTTATAAAATTTATTTTCGCCAATGGTGCCACTATCGCCGATAACGATGAGTTTCATGCGGGCGCGGGTCATGGCGACGTTCATGCGGCGGTAGTCACTGAGGAAACCAATGTCTTTTTTCTCATTAGAGCGCACGAGGGAGATGTAAATCACATCGCGTTCCTGCCCTTGAAAACCGTCAATTGTGGAAACTGTTATGTCCAATTCATTCAAAATAGGGTCTTCTTCTATCTCTTTTTCAATCGTCACAACCTGTTCACGATAAGGC
>JANMYC010000675.1:0-3084 GCA_031381715.1 Saprospiraceae bacterium | reverse complement strand
GCCGATAAAGTGTTTGAAGAACTTGAAAAGCATGGCACTTACTTCGCCGTAAAGGATGCTTTCAAAAAAGTAATGCCACAACAATACACTTTTTTGAGTGAGTTGAAAGAAATAATTTCAGAAAAAAATTCAGTGAAAGATTTATAGGAGTAGAGAGATTCAGAGTAGAGAGTAGAAGGAATAAAAAAGGTGCATTTCAAACAAATGCACCTTTTTTTATTTTTCACTTTTCCCCCGAGTGCTCGGGGTCACTTTTCACTACAAAGGTATATTCCCATGCTTTTTCTTAGGCAAATGCACGACTTTATTTTCAAGCATGGCGAAAGTTTTAATCAATTTACGGCGTGTATCTCTTGGATTGATGACCTCATCAATGAAGCCACGACTCGCTGCTCGATACGGATTAGCGAATTTTTCAGCATATTCTTTCTCTTTTTCAAGCAATTTGGCGGCAGGGTCAGCAGCTTCTGATATTTCCTTTTTAAAAATAATCTCGGAAGCACCTTTGGCACCCATAACAGCAATCTCCGCTGAAGGCCAAGCAAAATTCATATCTGCACCGATGTGTTTGGAATTCATCACATCGTAAGCACCGCCGTATGCCTTGCGGGTGATGACCGTCACGCGAGGGACTGTCGCTTCACTGAATGCATAAAGGAGCTTTGCGCCGTTGGTGATGATGCCGTGCCACTCTTGGTCAGTGCCCGGTAAAAAGCCCGGAACATCCACCAAAACAAGCAATGGAATGTTAAAAGAATCGCAAAAACGGACAAATCGAGCCGCTTTTTTAGAACTTTCTACGTCCAAAACGCCCGCCAACGCCGCGGGTTGATTCGCTACAATGCCTATCGAGCGACCTGCCAAACGGGCAAAACCGACCACAATATTTTCAGCGTAGGATTGATGAATTTCAAAAAATGAATCCACATCCACAGTGCCATTGATGACATCCCGCATATCGTAAGGCTGATTGGGGTTTTCGGGGATGATGGATTGCAGTTCATCCCTAAATTCATCGCCCAACTCGTATGGGTACTGAGAGGCCCTTTCCTCACAATTTTGGGGCATATAACTCAGCAATTGCTTGATTTTTTCAAGACAATCCAAGTCATTTGCCGCCGTCAAATGCGTAACGCCCGATTTGGTGGCGTGGGTAGAAGCACCGCCCAATTCCTCAGAAGTGACCTCTTCATTGGTAACAGTTTTGACCACATTGGGTCCCGTTACGAACATATATGAGGTATTTTCAACCATAATAATGAAATCCGTCATGGCGGGTGAATAGACCGCACCGCCCGCACAAGGTCCCATTATGGCGGATATTTGCGGAACAACGCCCGATGATAACACATTGCGGTAAAAAATATCCGCGTAGCCACCCAATGAGTTCACGCCCTCTTGAATCCGCGCGCCGCCCGAATCATTCAAACCAATGCAAGGCGCGCCGTTTTTCATGGCTAAATCCATGATTTTACATATTTTTTCGGCGTGAGTCTCCGAAAGTGAGCCACCAAATACCGTAAAATCCTGTGAAAAAACATATACCAAACGACCATTCACGGTGCCATATCCTGTGATGACACCATCGCCGTAATATTGCTCATTTTCGAGCCCAAAGTCCACGCTGCGGTGCGTGACCAACTGACCTATTTCTTCAAAACTATTAGGGTCGAGGAAAAAATGCACCCGTTCACGAGCCGTTAATTTACTTTTTTTATGTTGGGCATTGATTCGGGATTGCCCGCCGCCGAGCTTTGCTTGCTCTTTCAATTCGTGGAGAGTCGTGAGTTGTTTATTCATTGAAATTTGGTATTTAATTGATTATCAATGATTTAGGTTTTAAGGTTTAATTTAAAAACTAATCATAGGCAAATATATAGAAATCTATATTTGTTTGTACGTGTGGGATTTTATTTTTTAAAAACTATTATTTTTTAAATTTGTTTTGGGATATGTTATATCTTGAGGCTGTGCATTTAAAACAACTTACACTAAGGTTTCATTCTCCTTTTTTTTCAATTTTTCAAATTCAAGTCAATGCCAATAAAAAAATACAATTCTGATGCGGTTGTAGTGTACATATCTATTGCAGCTTTGGTTGCTATAATTCCTTTATCATGGTTTTTATCTACGGAAACTTATTCAGAGGGAGAACGCATTGGATTTGTAACAAAGTTTTCAAATAAAGGGCGGTTTTGGAAATCGTGGGAAGGTGAATTGAATTTGACTCAAACGGGCATGAATACAAGTTCCACTTTCCAATTTTCAATTGATAACGATGAAAATCCCAAGGAAATAATTGCCGCAATAGACTCAGCGGCTAATCAAGGCTGGAAAGTAAAATTAAATTATCACGAAACATCGTTTAAAAATTTGTTTGATAATAGAGGTGAAACCAATTATTTTATTAGAAATGTTACCATATTAGACCGCCATCCATTTGGATCTTCGCCTTTTGGAGGTCAAGCCACAACGGGTAGAGTCGTTGATACTATTTACGTGGTTATTGATAAAAGCCAAATAGGTAAAAAATAGTATTTTTAAAATACACCCCCTCAGTAAAAACCGAAAATCCGAGCCATTCACCATGAAATAGCTCGGATTTTGTCTTTATACTGAGGGGATATCTTTTTAAAATGAAAAACCAAAACTACCAAAAAGGTGCGGTTTAATATTTTCATTTAAACCATAGGTTTTATTCAGTTGGGTGCCAATTTTTAATATAAAGCCCGAATTTGATTGATGGCGGTAGGCAGCATTGGGCAATATTAGGAATTCTGTTTTCTTGGATTGCTTTTGAGTATTCCGAATTCCGTCGATTTCCTCTCTTTTCACACCATCAATCGTCATATTTATGCCCATTTCAAAACCGTGTTTTTTATTTCCCAGCACCATCAAGCCACCCACTGAGGCACGGTCAACGGTTATAAATTCTCTTTTGTAGTCAGTTGTACTTAAAGGTAAACTGAAAAGTGAAGACAGAAGAATTGATGAAAATATGTCTCCCGTTTTGATGATAATGGGGTCTGGGATAGTCACTTTTTTCTCTAATTCTTTGGAATATTCCAGTTTTCCGTAATTGGC
>JANMYC010001171.1:0-2205 GCA_031381715.1 Saprospiraceae bacterium | reverse complement strand
ATTCCGAACAAATGCGACTTTTAAATTATTTTTATCCGAATCTTTATATTTCAAAGCTTCTGTAGAAGGAGCTAAATAAATTGGGAAATCATATGTATCATCTCTTTTTCTACTTGCAGAAATAACTGGAGAGTAATAACCCGTAAATTGAACATTTCCTTTTCCATCGCCACAGATTTGGTAGGCATCTAATGCAGCAGCAAGTTGTTCATGGGATTTTGCAGAGCGAAAGATATCAAGTACATCTTCAAGTTGATCCGCTTCAATTTTTAGATTTCCATACGTTTCGCTTTCAAAATTACGGAGGAAAGCCACTTGATTCTGCAAAGCTTTAATAAATTTCGACTCCACTGCTGGAAGTCTCATCGAATCTATTAAATCTTTAGTGTAGAGTTTTCTAAGAATGCGTGGCCTTTTAGCCTTGCCATCTTGGGTAGATTTTATATTATCACTGTCTCTAATAAAAGAGTCCAGAGCAACTAAATTCTGCCTATCGGCGTCTTTTTTACTTCGATTATATACAAAAGCCGAAGTTAAAAGACTTAGTGAACATAAAAATATTATCCAATACTTTTTCATTTTTTTAATTTTAGTTATACAATAGTGCTTTCATTTATAAGGTTTTCAATAGATTTTATCTACTTTTTTGCTAAACCTCATTGATATTAGGCACTTGTTTGTAGCTTTTTGTTCATGTTGTTTGAGTATTAGTTTTATTTGAACAGTGTATTTCAATCAAAAACTATGTATGGTTTAAGTTTTTCTAAGTTTAAATCTGTGAGAACGCCAGTTTTTTTTAAGTCTTCGATGGTTTTAAAGTTTCCATGGTTTAGACTGTAGCGAGCAATCACATCCACTTGCTTACGGGTTAGGTAAGGGTGTGTAAAATTCTCAGAGTTGAAATGGTTAATGAAAATCTTTCGAAAAACCGGGGTCGAAAGCTTCAAATATGGTGTGATATTGAGGTAAGTAGAGTCAGGTAATCCATGAATCTCTCTTAATTGCTCTAATGATGCGAAACCTCCTAATTTTTCGCGTTGTTCAAGAATTCGATTTGCAAAGGTACTACCTATTCCTTTAAGTTGCAACCACTCACTCTGAGTGGCTTTGTTGACATCAATGATAATCGGCGGTGCTAAAGAATTACTTTTCTCGAAACCTGCTTTTTTCACTTTTTCTAAATCATAATTTGTATTCTTTTGTATATCAGTGAGTTGTATATAGTTTTCCAATCTTAAAAAATCGATTTCCGAAAAACTATATATTCTCTTTAAATCTTCTTTTTTATAAAACTTACCGCCTTTTTCACGATATTTTAACACATTATTAACCACTTTTTTTTCTATTCCCAACGATAAAAGCTCATTTTCAGTCGCTGTATTGGGGTTAAAAGGCATTAGGTTAATCGTGATGGGTGAATTTTCAACACTTGATTCACCGTAAGAAATATCTTTATATTTCCTCGAATTAAAAGGCTCATTATCTATATCTATAAAGCTTTCAAGCCTATCATAATCAGATGGAGATAAGCCATATATCTTTCTTAAATCTTCTCTCTTAAAAAACTTGCCTCCTTTTTCACGGTAGTGGTTAATGGTGTTAGCTACTTTAGACGAAAGACCCAGTTTAACAAAATCATTTATAGATGCTGTGTTGGGATTAAAAGGAAAAACCTGAGGCTCACTGTTCAATTGAGAAAATGCTTCATCTTCTTTTGATGAAGCAAAGCTATTTTGAAAGGCTAAAATGTCAGTTTCGAATGCCCCATAATCAATTGCTTTAGCCGGGTTTTGATAAAATGAGAAAAATTTAGGAACTACCAGGGCTATCAGCGACACAATAGATAACACTATTATGCCATTTCTTTCACTTTTTGAGTAAAAAAAGTAATTCGTAAAAATTTTTCTCATGGTATGTTTCGTTAGTTAAAATGTGGTTTATCCTTTTTTTTAAAAGGTTTGCTTATAAATTCATTTGATAGATATTTCTATGCGAATATTATTCCGTTTCAAAATTTATATACCCATGCTCCATTAGCACCAACATCGTGATAGTTTAACCCCTTTTCTTCACACTCGTTTTTCCATTTTTCGACTCTCCACCGACTATTTGAACTATCAAATATCACTTGCTTAAAGTCCAAAACCGCTCTCAATTGAGATATGTTAAATTTTGGGTTATCGTAAACTACCACAAAACAATTAC
>JANMYC010001166.1:0-8746 GCA_031381715.1 Saprospiraceae bacterium | reverse complement strand
GATAGTAGTTACCCCATCCGCCAAATCCTGTTGGTGTTGATAAATTTGGGTCAGAGGATACACGCCCGCAATTTGGAACGAACAAGCTGCTAATATCCAAACCGTCGTTTCATTAATGTCCAGTAAAGCCTTAGTGATGCCCAAATGCGACATATAATACGTGAATGCCCCTTGAAAAAACATGACCACTAAAAACCCCAAAACGGCATATTTTTTCAAGCGAATCTGTCGGGCACTGTACGCCCGCGAAGCTAAAATATAAGCCAATAAACACAGCGCAAAACTACTATTGACGAATAAAAAAGCGCTGATGAGCGCGATAGAATCCATCACCAAAGTCACATAAAATAGTGCAATTGTGGGCATGGGAGGTTTTTCCAAGCCACCAATACTTTGCTCATCTCTATCCACGTAACTGTTATAACCATTGCTCGCCGGATAAACCAATAAGTGAATTATTAAAAAGGGAATCAAAGCATCCCATGTGGAAAAAGGCGTATCAATTTGACTCAATGCCAATAAAAAAATGGGCATCAAGAGCAATGAAAAGGGCAATCGCAGAAGTTTTATGGTATTTTTATCTAACATTGGGTGTAGTTTGATTCATAGCGTAGTTTAATTTATAAATGTAGCATTTATTGAGATACGAACGGTATTACTCAAAGTAAAACTTGACCCGCCAACGCCATAAGCCGTTCTATCAATACTCAACTCAGTTGTTTTAAAATCTAAAGTGCTGCCGTTTTTAATAACGGAAAAAAGCAATTGTACGGATTTTGTAACGTTTTTGATGGTCAAATTAAAAGTGCCTAAATATCCATTTCCACTTTTCACAATTTTAGTGGAAATCAAAGTAATAGTGGGATAGGTTTTAACGTCAAAATAGTCCTTATCTTTTAAGTGATTGTCGCGCATCGTTATGCCTGAATTAAAAGAATTGGTTTGGATGGTCGCTGAAATACTGCTTTTATCGAGCATATTTTCATCAAAAACGACATTGGTCGTAATATTATCAAATCGACCTTTGGAATTGATACCCGCATTTTTGACGGTATATTCCACAAAATACTTTTGCAGTTTCATAACTTTTTGAGCATGAATTATTTGAAAAGTGAAAAGGCAAAATGCCAAAATTAACACAGTGTTGTTTTTCAATTTTTAATAGGTTTATTATTGTTATACGCAAAAAACGTAGTAGAGGATTTTTGTTAAAACTGCCAAACCTCCCCCCTCAGTATAAAACGCATAATTGAGCTATTTTATTAAAAGTTCGGCTACTTCACGCCCTGTTTTCATGGCAGCGTTCAGCGAAGGATAAGCGGTATAATCCCCGCATTGAAACGTAAAATCATTGATTTTCAATGAATTATGCGTGGGCGAATCCTGAAAATATTGTGGCAAAGCCTCCGGGATTCGATACGTTTTAAGATGATTCCATTTATAATTTTTACCAAACCATTGCTCCAATTCCATCTTTATCTTCTCTTGAAGAGCAGTATCTGAAAGCGTATTTTTACCCACCACACTCACCGAAATAAGGGTTTTACCACTCGGTGCATAAGTGGGCGCAATGTCTGAAAGAATGATTAAATGGTCAATTAACTCCTCCGAATTGGCATTTATGATGAGAAAAGGGGTATTTGTATTCGTTTTAAGCGGCTTATCCGTTTCGAAATAAATACAATCCGTACCATTAAATTCCGTTTTTGTTGTAGTCCCGAGCAAATGCGCCGCCGTGTTCGCATCCGTTGCAAGCACGATTTTATCTGCTACAATGGATTCCCCATTTTTCAAATACACCGTTTTACCTTCAATGCGTTCAATGGGCGTATTGAGTCGAATTTGGTTCGGTAAAAGGTGCGCGGCAATCTGCTCTGGAATGGCTTGCATCCCTTTTTCAGGCACCACAACATCGCCTTTTGCAAATTGATGAAAGAGGAATTTGAAGAAAGAAGCCTCCGTATCAAGGTTTTTTTCTAAAAAAACACCTCTGAAAAATGGGCGAAAAAAGCGATTAATTATTTTATCGGAATAGCCATAATTTTGTAGAAATTGAAGCGTCGTTTCTGCTTTTTCAGTAGAATTAACACTTGGTTCAGCGACATTGGAAACACTTAGATTGAGTTGTAAAACCTTTAATTTATCCCATAAATTGCCCACTGGCGCCGCCAAAGCCTTTGGAGCAGTCCAAATATCTTTTAATGGATTAGGCATTACAAAAAATTCGTTGCCTTGTCGGATATTTGCACCCGATGGCAGCTTTTTAAATCGTAAATCATTGTAATTCAATAACTTAATGGCTTCGGGATAAGCCGTTAAAAGCACTTGAAATCCCCTATCCAGTGTAAAACCGTCCACAATATCTGTCCGCACGCGCCCGCCTACACCGTCCGAAGCTTCCAAAATCAGGGCTTCGATGCCATTATCTTTTAAATATTTTGCGCACGTCAAGCCCGCAATGCCTGCTCCAATAATCACTATCATATTTATTATTTTATTTCATTTTAACCAAGATTATTAACTTTTGTTTGAAATGAAAATTTTATCGTCGTTAAAAGTATAAAATATATGAGCATTTTAAATAAACGTTGACTCACTTGACCATTCAATTCACACTTTTCTCCATTATCGCAATCTCCGTTTTCTCTTTTTTAATGCTTTGACGAATCAAGGCAAAAATACCCATGTACACATTGGCGATCCAAACCAAAGCAAACCCTGAGATTAGGTAACCTCGCCAATCCTCCATCAATAGTTTATAGTCCGTTAAAAAAAGGAAAAACGCGGTGACATAGTGGCTAAAGCAATATTCACAAGTAAAAAGGTAAAAAAACTTCCTTTCCATCGCTGATTTACCACCCTTACATCTCTTTTCACAATATTCACGGGGTTCTCGAAAAGCTTCTTCGTGGGTAACTGTCCATGCGACACAGGCGATGGGTATAGCCAATAAAAAAAGCCACGTTATTTGAATATTGATTGTCATATCAAAGTTTGAATTTAAATAAACTATAATTTAATCCATTTTCAGAGGTATAATCACCATTAAACATTTGCACAAAAATCCGACTATCACCGCAGACTTTGTTACATAATTATTAAAATAAGTTACTTTATTCACACTTTTTAGGTCAATAATTATTTAAATGAAAATGAAAAGCTCTATTTATTCAGTCATATAAACCTATTTTAAGCACTTTTGCATGATTTTGTCTAAAAATACAAAAAATACTGAGGGGATGATATCTGTATTAAAAATTTAATGCCTAACTTGTTTTGTCAATTGAGGATTGAGAAACATATTAAAATTAACTAAACAATTTCCATAAAAATGATGAATTCAAACCGCCGCACTTTCGCAAAACAAATATTGGGGTTGACAGCGGGTGCCGTTTTACCCACTCAAAGCCTCATGAATATCATTGAAGAAGAGGCATCTAAAAAAATGTTTTTTAAAATTTCGTTGGCTGAATGGTCATTGCACAAAACCCTTTTTGCGGGTAAAATGACGAATTTGGATTTTCCAATCATGGCTAAACGGGATTTTGGGATTGACATCATAGAATACGTCAACCAGTTTTTTAAAGATAAAGCCAAAGACCAAACTTACCTCAAAGACCTCCTCCAACGCTGTAAAGATAATGGCGTCAAGAACCATTTAATCATGATTGACGGCGAAGGTCCGCTGGCGCATTTAGATAAAAATGAACGTGAAAAAGCGATTGAAAACCATAAAAAATGGGTGGATGCTGCTAAATATCTGGGTTGTATCACCATTCGCGTCAATCTTCAAGGTTCCGGCGAATCGGGTGAAGTTCAGAAGGCTGGTACTGAGGGGTTAGCCCGTTTGTGCGAATACGCGGCTAAAGTGGATATGAATGTGGTCGTTGAAAATCATGGTGGCTACACCAGTAATGGTCAATGGTTAGCCAAAGCCATCGCCGATGTAAAAATGAAAAACTGCGGAATATTGGGCGATTTCGGCAATTTTTGCATCAAAAGAACCAAAGATGGTTGCGATGAAGCCTACGACCGTTACCAAGGCATGACCGAATTCATGCCACACATGAAAGCCGTAAGTGCTAAAAGTTACGATTTTGATGAGCAAGGCAATTGCATCGAAACGGACTATATGCGCATGATGAAAATTGTAAAAACTGCTAAATTTAAAGGTATTGTGGGTATCGAATACGAAGGTGGAAAAGTCAGTGAGGAAGAGGGCATCCGTAAGACAAAAGCTTTGCTTGAAAAAGTCGGAAAGATGATATAAAGTAGCGCGAAACTCCAGTCCCACATGAAAAAATGGTCAATAAAAAAGTCTATGGTTTTTGCCATAGACTTTTTTAATTTTAGGTGAAACTGGAGTTTTGCGTTATATTATAGCACTTTTGTTAAAACCTCGACGATGGTGTAATAATCATTATCGGTGAGGTAATAAATAGAATTTTTACCTTCCCGTTTTACATCCACTACGTTTTTACTTTTCATTATGCGAAGATGGTGAGAAGCTATGGCTTGATCAATATCGAGTTGTTCAAAAATTTCAGTAACTGTCATTTGCTTCTTTTTATAAAGCATATCAATCATGGCGATGCGAATAGGATGAGCTATTGCCCGTAGCGTTTCAGTTCCATCTTCTAAAAAATCGATATTGAAATGGGTTTTGATTTTCATTATAATCAGATTGACACATATAGATTAATGCGTACAAATTTAGTATATAATATTCTATATGTGTAAGAAAAAACAATTAAATTTTATTTGAAATATGTGGTAATTGACAATTTTATAATAAATTTATATCATTTTAAGGTAAAACTGTCACTTTACTGATACATAACGCATATAGAAATCTAAATGTTTTAATATCGTCAGAAATAGGTAATGCTTGCTAATTTCAAGTAACTGCTCCTTGACTTCTGACAACTTAATTCAAACATCCAAAAAAACTTCTTTGATGCAAGCCCAAAGTGCCTTTTTAGATTCGGCAGAATTATATATCTTTGATAAGGTTTCGGTAAAAATAAAGGTGCAATTATTGAAAAAGAGGGGCTGATACTGAGGGGTCTGAATATTTAAACCCATATCTTTGGGCGAGATGCCCATAATAAGCGTTTTTTTAATGGAAAATTCCTTGGAAATGGTCGAGAAACGGGGGAACTTTTCGCCGTCTTTAATCGTTAGTAATAAGCAGTCTCTGGCAAGTTCAAGTTTAGCAGATTGTAGGATTTTAGATAAATAATCAGACATTCCCTCCGAATCATCATCGAGAAAAACCACTAAAACGTGCTTCTGATTATCCCCTGACAAGTTCGCAGAGATTTCGTTTAAATCAGGTGAGACAAAAATTTTAAAGTCCAAATATCCTGTTTTCAAAATAATATTTTCAGTTTTAAGATTTTAATAAAATTTCAAAAGCCAAATATAATTTCAATATTCGATATTTTAGACCGCGATATTGAAAGAATATTTTATAAAATAGCAATTTAGTGGTTTATAATTTGGAATTGTAGAATATTTTATTCAGTTTTGTAGTAGTTTACAAGCCAATTTATAAAGAATACTTTTTAGAACTTTAAAAGTATTATCCTAACCAAATTAAAAATAAGAATTGAAAATGAGCTACAAATTTAAAGTAAGTTTGACAGAAAACTCGCGTTTGTCGAGTCTTGATTTCAATAAAATTCCTTTCGGGCATGTTTTCAGCGATCACATGTTCATTGCTGACTATGCTGATGGGGAATGGAAAAATT
The DNA here is from genome assembly GCA_031381715.1 of Saprospiraceae bacterium. Taxonomy (GTDB): domain Bacteria; phylum Bacteroidota; class Bacteroidia; order Chitinophagales; family Saprospiraceae; genus JAAFJT01. Next base: position 2,993 of record JANMYC010001166.1, on the reverse strand, counting down.
TTGAAATCTGTCCATTTGGCTATTTGCCGATGCACCCCGCTAATTTGGCGATTCACTACGGGCAGTCGATTTTTGAAGGCATGAAAGCTTCAAAAATGACTGACGGTACACCTGCACTATTCCGCGCTGAAATGCACGTGCAACGCATCAACGCTTCTGCACGCCGTTTGTGCATGCCAGAAGTGCCAGAAGCCCTTTTCTTGAAAGCGGTACAAACACTCGTGGATATTGACCGCGATTGGATTCCGCCTGCTGAGGGTAGCTCATTATACATTCGCCCGTTTATGTACGCTTGCGACGAAGCCTTAGGCGTGCGTCCATCGGATACCTATAAATTTATCGTTATTACAGGCCCCGTAGGTCCATATTATGCCAAGCCAGTGACATTGTGGGCAGAAGAGAAATATATCCGCGCGGCTCAAGGCGGCATGGGTGAAGCGAAGGCTGCGGGCAATTATGCGGGTGCATTATTAGCCACAAAATTAGCGAATCAACAAGGCTACGACCAAATTATGTGGCTCGATGCCGTGGAACATAAATATGTACAAGAGGCTGGTACCATGAATTTGATGTTCGTCATTGACGGTACACTCGTTACACCGCCTACGGACGGTACTATACTGAGGGGTATCACGCGAGACACTATTTTGAAACTTATGCGCTCGAAAGGTTTCCCAGTGGAAGAACGCAATATTAGCGTAGATGAATTGATAGAATATTATAAAGCGGGTAAACTCGAAGAAGCTTTTGGCTGCGGAACGGCTGCGGTGGTTTCACACGTGAGTGAAATTACTTACAGAGATTTCAAGATGGTGCTACCGCCAGTTGAAAATCGCAAAGTGGGTTCGATGATAAAAAATACAATTGATAGACTGCGCTCGGGCAATGAAGTGGATACATTTGGTTGGGTTCAGCCTGTTGAATCAACGGTTTTGGTTTAAGTTAAAAAATATATACGTCTATCAATTGTTTTGTGAATTAATGTTACTATATTTGCAATCAATTGATTTACAAAGAACTAAAAAATCCATCTCGATACTTCGGGGTGGATTTTTTTGTTGAATATTTTAATAGGGCGTTACCCTATCCTAACATATTGCGCTCTTTCAGAGCTTAAAGTATATTTTAAACTCATTACTTGCATTTTATACTAATTACTGGGAACTTTGGAAATCTGGTTTCCGAAATTCCCAGTAATTCAGATATAAAGGTATAATACTGAGGGGGTACTACTTTTTGCCTACATACGACAGTTTATAAATCTTGTGCCCCCAATCATCCGAGATGAGCAATGAACCATCTTTGACGACAATTACATCCACGGGGCGACCAAATACATCTTTTTCCTTATTTAAAAATTCGACGTAGGGCTTTTCTCCGTAAGGATTTCCGTTTTCAAATAAAACACGGGTGACACGATACCCTGCTCTATCGCTGCGATTCCAAGAGCCATGATACGCCACAAAAGCATCGCCTTTTGTTTCAGCGGGAAATTGATTGCCATCGTAAAAAGCCATAGCATTCGGAGCATTGTGCGCGCCAGCCAACCAAGCTGGAGGCGTAGTTTTAGCCGCCAAATCCACGATGTCTTTTCTATCCATGTACTCATAACGCGGCACACGATTACCAGTGATGTACGGATGACCATAAAATGCGCCCGCCACATAATGGTTCATTTCACACGGCGGATAACGATCGGTAATGGGTTTCCTAATTTCATCTTTATTGCGGCGTTCCATGACTTTTCCGAAATCGTCGCTGCCATGATCCATGCCCCATATTTCGTCAGTACCCGGTTGAAGCACCAGTTTTTCAGTGTTTCTTAAACCATCAGCAAAGAGTTTTTTATCAGTGCCGTTCTCTTTGTACGACCAAATCTTGAGCCTATCCGTATTCAAATCTTCATCAATATTGCCAGAGCAGCCCATAGCGGTATAAATACGACCTTTATGCACCAATACTGGGCGGTACCAGTGTCCACCATCTTTAGGTAAATCTTTTAAAACAGTGATGGTTTCATCTGCTTTGCCGTCGCCATTGGTGTCACGCGCCTTGAAAACAGCTCCCGATTCAGTGAACCACATCCAACCATCTACCCATTGCAAACCATGCACTTTCGGGTGATTGGTGACAAAATCAGTAACGGTTTCGTAATAGCCATCACCATTTTTATCCATGCACGATTTTATTACCCCTTTTTCTGAAACCGACACGTACAATGTGCCTTTATCATCGAATTGCATAAAACGCGGCTGCTGAATATCGGATTGAATAATAGAAAGTTGATAGCCTTCTCTGACCCAAATATTGGAGTCAATTTCCTTTTTAGGTTGTGCCGTTACAGCGCAAGAGTAAAGGCAAAAAATGAGAGAAATTTGAATGAGTACTTTCATTTCTGTATGCTTTTTTTAATTAAAAAATCAAGGACATGAAAGTACTATTTTAGAATGAAAATAAGTATTGAGTGGGTTTTATTTTGCTGAAATGCGGGAAATGGGGTTTATACTGAGGGGGTAGTTATCTTACTCTGATTCATATTGTCTCATTTTATCTTGTGCGTTGAATTTTCTTTGAAGTTGCTCATCATTAAGTTACCGCATAATAATTTCCAAAACATCTGTAGATTGAGGTATCTCCCAGTAATGTATCTCAAATTACCTACAATTTGTATTCGATCGGGATGCGAATTTCACCATAGGCTTATTATTAGAGTTAACTTGGTGGTTATTTGGTTGTCCGTCATTGGGTTGTTAGTAAAAATACAAAACTAAAAACCAATAACCAAAATTAAATTTCTTCTAACTTGCTTAATTTGTCCTTCTCTTTTTTCTTGTTTTTCTTTAAATCCATTTTAGGTGAAATAAAATTGTAAAAGACATTTAAAGATAAAAAAGGTTCTATGAAAATTTTAGTGGATTAATAAGAATTCATCAAAACTCTAATTCTCATGTGTTGAAAATTGGGTAGACCAAAAGATAATCTTTTGATGTGCC
>JANMYC010001112.1:0-2101 GCA_031381715.1 Saprospiraceae bacterium | reverse complement strand
ATTGCCTTTAGAAGTGCGTGACCTGGAAGATGCTGTAACAGGCATGGAAGTCCGTGTAAATAATTTGAAAGAGGAAATAGAAAACCTCGAAACATTTATTACCGACAAAAAAAACGCAATGAAAGAATCGGCAGCGGCGATAAAAAAATACCTCCTCCAATGCCCACCATGCCCGATAAAAAACCAATACTACCGCCTAAAATAGTCCCTTTTTGTATTTGGTACTTGGTGCTCGGTTCTTGGCTATTCGTTACGGTGAAATAGCGTTGAAAAAACATCAATAAAGCAGCTATTACTAAACTAATACCTAATAAAATGAAGAAAGTGGAGTCTTTTAAAGGGATTCTACCACCAATAAAAGCCAGTGGAATGCTCGCTATACTGAGGGGTATAATCTTTTTTAAATTCAGAAAATTACCTTTCCATAAAATGTAAATTCCCCCAATTACCACCACGATATTACAAATGAGCGACGTTGGGCGCATCACATTTTGCTGCAATCCATAGAGGCTCATGATAGCTAAATAGCTTGAACCACCACCGAATCCTGCACTGGCATAAACGGCAGCAATGATAAAAAAAAGAATAATGAGCTCTATTGGCGGCATAGTTTCAATGATTGTTTTATTCTTTCAAAGATATAATGCTTATTTTAAAATGATGTAAATAATGTTTGGTTTTAAAATTTTCAAAAGTTAAAAGTCAGTATATCAGCTAATAATTTGTGAAATATGGGATGTTTTATCCTTAAAAACGCATACAAATATTGAATTTCGTCCAAATACCTGTTTCAACTTCCCAATCAATGCGCATTCTTCTGATAACTTTTTTACTTTCACTCAAATTTTAAAATCATTAAAAAAGCTATCCGTATGAAAAAAACTTACTTGTTTTTATTGCTTCTTCTGTGTTTAAATAGTGCTTTTGCCCAACGAAAACTCATTCATTGCGGAACTTTGATTGATGGGGTGAGCAATGCAGCGCGCTCGCAAGTGACGATTGTAGTTGAAAAAAATAAGATTACGGGTGTCCAAAATGGCTTTACTGCTCCCCAAACGGGCGATGAAGTAGTGGATTTGAAAGCCAAAACTGTGATGCCAGGTTTGATAGATTTGCACGTGCACATTGAAAGCGAAACGAGCCGTGACGCTGCTCAAAAGCGCATGGGTATGTCATCGGCCGACGTGGCTTTTGAGGCTCAAAAACATGCTATGACGACCTTGATGGCAGGGTTTACAACTGTCCGTGATTTGGGTGGTTCGGGTGTAAATATCTCTTTGCGCAATGCGATTAATAAGGGTTTGGTAGTCGGTTGCCGCATTTTTACGGCGGGTAAAACGATTGCTACAACGGGTGGTCATGGCGATCCAACGAATGGCTGGCGACCTGATGTCACGTTCCCCGAAAATTATGCGGATGGTGTGGCAGACGGCCCCGAAGATGCCCGTCGTGCTGTTCGCCAACGCTATAAAGATGGTTCGGATTGTATCAAAATTACGGCTACTGGTGGCGTTTTGAGCATCGCTAAAAGTGGTAAAGCGCCACAATTCATGGACGATGAATTGGAGGCTATCATCAAAACAGCGAATGATTATGGCTTTCACGTAGCGGCTCATGCGCACGGTGCAGAAGGCATGAAACGCGCCATAAAAGCGGGGGTAAAAACCATTGAGCACGGAACCTTGATGGATGATGAGTGCATGAGACTTTTTAAAGAAAAAGGAGCGTATTATGTACCGACGATTATTGCGGGTCGTTCGGCGGCTGATTCGGCTAAAATACCGGGATATTATCACCCACTTGTAGTACCAAAAGCGATTGAAATTGGCGGTCAGATTCAAAATACATTCAATAAAGCCTATAAAGCGGGTGTAAAAGTGGCTTTCGGAACCGATGCGGGCGTTTATAAACACGGCAGAAATGCCCTCGAATTTCAGTATATGACTGAGGGGGGGATGCCCGTGATGGAAGCCTTGAAATCTGCTACAATGGTGGCAGCTGAGGTTTTGGATATGAAAGACCAATTGGGTAGTATTGAAACGGGGAAAATAGCGGATATTATCGCCACGGATGCCAACCCATTAAATGATGTAAAAACATT
>JANMYC010001110.1:0-5346 GCA_031381715.1 Saprospiraceae bacterium | reverse complement strand
ACCTTCAATGCCCCGCCAACTCATAACAGTGGCATTAGGCGCTAAGCCACCTTCCAAAATTTCGTCCCAACCAATGATGCTGCGTCCTTTTGAGTTCAAGAACTTTTCAATCCTTCGGATAAAATAGCTTTGAAGCTCATGCTCATCTTTTAAACCCTCTTTTTTAATTAAATCTTGACAAAATGCGCTTTTTTTCCAAGCGTCTTTTGGGCATTCATCGCCGCCGATGTGGATGTATTTTGAAGGAAAGAGCGCGATTACTTCTGTTAAAACGTCTTCTAAAAAGCCAAATGTTTTCTCGGTAGGGCAAAATACATCGTCATAAACGCCCCATTTTGTCCCGACCTCATATTTTTTTGAAGGATCGCAGGAAAGCTCGGGATAAGCTGCCAAAGCCGCTAAAGCATGACCCGGCATCTCTATTTCAGGAATAATAGTAACGAAACGCTCTTGGGCGTAAGCCACCACTTCTTTAATCTGCTCTTGGGTGTAAAAGCCACCGTAGGGCGTTCCATCAAATTTTTGGGGAGAATCATTATTGTGACCGATGATGGTTTCCTTTCTTTTTGAACCGATTTCAGTGAGTTTCGGGTATTTTTTTATCTCGATTCGCCAGCCTTGGTCTTCGGTTAGGTGCCAATGAAATTTGTTCATTTTGTGCATCGCCATCAAATCAATGTATTTTTTCACAAAACTGATGGGTTGAAAATGCCGACCCGCATCTAAATGCAAGCCCCTGTAACTGTAGCGAGGTTTGTCCTCCACATCAATACAAGGCACTACCCACGCATCCTTCTTTTTTAAAGGCGTTGGAGAGTAAATATCAGCAGGGAATATCTGTAAAAGCGATTGTATGGCGTAAAACATGCCGGCTCCTGTGTTGGCTCTGATATTGATTTGATTGGAACTGACACTGAGGCGATACCCCTCAGTACCCAAGGCTTTATCGTCACTTTTTAGGATAAAAATGACATTATCGTTGGTTTTTGCTTCGTTCAATCCTATGATGTTAGGATTTATACCCCCAATTTTTAGTTTGTCATTGAGGAATTTAGCAACCAATCGAGCGTCTTCATTTTCAACGTAAATGACGGTTTTATTCGTGATATTGAAACTGCCCGAAACAGCTACCAATTTGGCTGGTTTAGGGATTATACTGAGGGGGTATTCTAAAGAAACTAAAGTTCTCTTTTTGGAGGTTTGGGCAGTAAGGTTCGTTGAAATTAGGAGACTTAAAAAAGCCCAAAAGAGTGTTTTATTCATAGTAGATTGATTTGTAAAAAGATGCTAAATGACATTCAAAAATCGAAACCTAAATTTCAAGATAAATTTTCATAAAAAGGGATTTTAGGCTATTTATTTTTTGCAGTATCAATTTTAAAAAATTAATTGAATCGTACCTCAACAAAATAAATAAGAATAGAAACCCACTTTGAGCTAATTTTCAATATCTATAATGTGAAATTTAAGGACTATTGTTTTTCTTTTGTCATTAACATATTTATTATGGCAAAAAGTTTTTTTATTAAAATTAAATTCCTAATTTTGGATAAAACAAGTAAGTTTAATTCTTCTAAAATCTATTTTTTAAAAATTATAAAAAATAATATTCAAAAAAGCTTTTTTATTTAAAAACATTATTTTATTTTTACATTAACATATTGACTAATGTATTTCATACTCAAACCATATTATCTAACCAAAATTTCTCACAATGAACATTACCTTCGAGGAATTAAGGAGAATCAAGCACAGTCTCCCACACGGCAGTATCAGCCGTATTGCAAGTGAATTAAAAAAAGATGAACAAGATGTTCGGAATTATTTCGGAGCATTGAAATTCAAAGGTTCGACGGACGATTGGCACATGGAGCCGGGTCCGGATGGAGGTATCATTAATTTAAGGGACACCACGATTTTGGACATGGCAAATCGCATTCTAAGAGAAGCAGAACGAAGTTGAAACTAATTTTTTAATAACATAAAAAAGAAACGGCAAATATCTAAAGAGATATTCGCCGTTTTTTTGTTACTCCTCAGTACTCTTTCAAATGATGATAGGTAATTTTATGCATAACTCTTGGAAAGTTTGAAACTTTCCAAGAGTTTTACCTGACAACTTACATTTGAAGAAATACTCAGTATTGAGCATAAAAAATCGGAAGACAGTATTCTGCTTCCGATTTTTTGTGACTTTTAAAATATTTTATTATTCTATTTTATAATCTCTTCTCTTTCACTAAATATCACGCCATAATCCTTTAATTCTTCTAAAACAGGCTCATAAACCTCTTTATTGACGGGAATATTAACGCCAATTGAGTTGATTTTACCCAGCATAACGTGTTTTACGAAAATACCAATTGGCAAACCCACTAATCTTGACATGGCAGTATTGTTGCCGTCAGTGCCTTTCATGACTAAAGTCGAAGTAAGTCGGCGATTCTGACGAGCAATTTCATATTCATACTCATGTTGCATAATCACCATATCCTTTTCATCGTCCTTGAGTTTCCATTTTTCAAGCAATAAATTTTCGAGGATGAGCGCCGGAGTCGCGCTTTTCATTCTGATTTTCCGCTTACTGAAAAGCCCCAACCACTCTAATTTTTTGATAACATCCGAATCAGGTGTTTCACCGATTAGATTAGCCACTTTCTCTTTTACGGAGTTTCCAGTGGTATTATTAATCATGTAGGAATCCATGAGCTCATGATAAGTAATTTCCTCGGAATCCAGAATTGGGAATGATGCATCCGTCAAACCAATTTTAACTAAAGCATCCCACGCTTTGCAAAAACCTTTGTAGCGAATAGTACCCCGTGTGAGGTTATTGATGGGACCCAAATCATATAAATCGCGATACAAGAGTGAGTCGCGGTTCACATAAGATTCAAATTCACCTTCCACACCCGGAACAATGAGCGGTTTCGCCATCGTGAAAATACGGTTGTAGGGCACATATTTGAGTTTACCGTCCTCCAAATACTGCGCTGTACCTTGTCCCGCCGAAACCACGTTACGTGGATTCCAAGAAAACTTGTAATGCCATGGATTGTCATCGCTTTCAGGAGCAACTAAGCCGCCTGTATGTGAGCGAAAAGACTTCAATCTGCCGCCTTTTGCTTTTATTTCGTCTATTTTTTGCTTGCCACTCATATGGTCAATCCCTGGGTCAAGACCCATTTCACCCATGAATATCAAAGCTCTTTCACGCGCTTCATCGCCCAAGGCGTATAATTGTTTAGAGATATATGACGCGGTGATGAGGTGCTTTTTTAATTTCAAACAATCCTGAGCAACTTCTAAGTGCAAATGGGCAGGTAAAAGTGAAACCACTACATCAGCTCTCGCAATCAATTCTCGGCGGTCATTTACCTTCGTCGCATCAAGCCATGTACCCCGTCCGTTCGGATGCCCATTTATCTTTTTTACAGCCAACTCATGGTCTGCATCCGCAACAGTTACAAACCAGTTATAGGTTTTAGCTTGTTCAAGTACATAATTAATAAGGGCATTTGCTGAGCGACCTGCTCCAATAATTAATATATTATTCATTACAGTTGTTTTATAAAATTTTGGTTCTCATTAGCCTTCATTTGTGCCAATACCAACAATGATAATTAATTGAAAGCGTAAAAGTACAAATTTTGCTATTTTTATGCCGCTTTAACAAACACTTTTTAATTCATTAAAAAAAACTCAATTTACGTAAATCATGAAAAATACTAAATTTTACTCAATTCTACTAATGATTACCTGTTTTTCTCTTTCAATGAAGGCTCAAACCAGTATTTTTACGGATAGTCTCGCCAAAAATTACGATAAAAACACAATTTTATTGCAAAATGGCTTTTTTGAAAAAAATGGAGAAAAAATCAATTATGGCATTTTTAAGTACAATTTGAAAAAGGAAATGAATAAATTCATCATGTCAGGCAGAGAATTTAAGCGATATGAAAATAAAAAATGGTTGAGTTGGGGTAGTTCGGTGGTCGGTTTCGGTCTTTTACTGACTTCTGTGAAAGACCGTAAAATTAATTGGACACAATATGCCATCGGGACAGGTTTGATAGTTTTATCTTTCCCGATTTCTAATCAAAGTGGAAATCATTATAATAGAGCCATTTGGTTCTATAACAGGGAGGCTATACTGAGGGGCCAGTGAAATAAATTTGATTTAGAGTATGTTTTGAATTCTATTTTAGAGTGAAAACTGAAGTATTTTTCTGTCTCAGATTTTAATTTTTTGGAGACATAGCCTTCGCTACGTTGAGAAAAAATTTAAAAACTGAGACTGGAAAATACTCAATTTTCTCCTGAAATAGAATTCAAAACATACTCTTACATAAAATTGAGGATTTAACCGACTTAAATCGGGATAAGTCATTACAGATATTAACTTTGCGTACATTTTAAAGGGTAACACCGTTTTGCGTTTTAAGTTGTAGAATGATAAATTATAAAAGAGAATGACAGTTAGAGAAAATGACATTCAGTACCTATGCATTGGGCACTCGTGTCATGATTTAATGAATGGTAAAAATATATTGGGTGGGACGACATCTTATTCAAGTATAGTGGTCAAACAATTGGGCTGGGAAGTGGGCGTTTTGACGAGTGTGGGCAGTGATTTTGAGTTTTTTGATGTATTTGAAAAGCAAAATATCCCATTTCACAACAAACTTGCAGAAAAAACCACCGTTTTTGAAAATATTTATGAAGGCAGTAACAGGATTCAATTTATTCATGCGCGAGCTGAAACGTTGTTTCCTGAGGATGTCCCAGCAGAGTGGTTAAATGTACCCGTTGTGCAATTTAGCTTGATTTCTGATGAAGCGGATTTTAGTTTATTAAAAACTTTTCCCAACGCACTTGTCGGGGTTACTATTCAAGGTTGGTTGCGTAAATGGGATGAAAAAGGGCGGGTTTCAGCCAAACCGATGGATTGGACGCAACTCAAAGCCGCCAATCTCGTAATCATGAGCGATGCGGATATTCAGGGTTTTGAGTACGCCATTCCTGAAATAGCTTCGTATGTGGATGTATTGGTGATGACACAAGGGGCAAATGGAGCAACAGTTTTTAACGATGGGAAAGAGTTTCATTTTCCATCGTATCCGATTGTGGAAGTAGATTCAACGGGAGCAGCCGAATGAGCAAAACCAGATGCTAAGGCAATATCCTTGGTTTCAGCGTATTTTACCATAAAAGCAGCCGTAAAAACATCACCTGCTCCCGTTGAATCTACTTCCACAATCGGATACGAGGGAAAATGAAACTCTTTCCCATCGTTAAAAACTGTTGCTCCATTTGCCCCTTGTGTCATCACCAATACATCCACAT
>JANMYC010001108.1:0-3493 GCA_031381715.1 Saprospiraceae bacterium | reverse complement strand
TGGCTTTTATCTTTTTCGCGCTCACTATGGGGTACTTTATCCGCGATATTGCATTCAAATTTTGGGTAAAAGATGTAGTGGTGTCCTCCAAAATCGCCTTTTACGTGGCGGTTTACATGGGTATTTTAAGTTGGAACAGCTTATTTTTATACGTTGTAACAGGCGCAGGTAAAATTCACGTCCAGTTTATCTTAGCCATTATCAACATCATTTTGTTTTTACCGATGACGCATTTCTTCGTTAAAGTATTGCATTGGGGCATTGATGGGATTTTCATCGGAAATATAATCATTCTATTGATGACCTCCGTTTGTATTCCAATTCAAACCTATCTTTTATTAAAAACCGATAAAAAGGGTTTTTGGAGCAAATAAATCATCCCACACAATTTCAATGATTGCTTATTCAGACATAAAAAAAGTAGCTGCATATCTTCTAATAATATTTGTTTTATTCATTTCGTCGGGTGCATCCACTTTGGCGAATGATAAAAATTTAATTATTGGTGGTTGGGTCTTTTTTACGTTCGTTTATTTCTATTTTGAAAATTTAATAAAACCCACATTTATAGTCCTTACGGGCGTATTTATAGCTATATCTCTCCTGTATTATATACTCAATGGTGCTTATAATGAAGTTACTTATTTGGGGCTTTTTATGAAAATATACCTTGCTTATTATTGCAGAGACTTAAGTAAGGAGGATTTTGCTGAATATTTTACCAATATCATTTTTACGTTGACTTGTATCAGCCTTGTCATGTTCAGCTTACAATTGATAAATTTTGAACTACTATATAACCTCAATAAAATATTCGTTACTGAAAGTCATTACATTACCGTAAAGTCAAGTTCCATGATTTATACAATGGTACCTATCCATGAATTCAGGAATTGCGGCTTTATGTGGGAACCTGGAGCGTTTGTTACAGTTTTACTGCTCACGCTGTATATCAACATCTTTTATCAAGGCGAGCCGCTATCTTCAAAGAAGAATATTGTATTTCTAATTGCTATCCTAACGACCCAATCGACGATGGGTCTTCTGGGGCTACTCATTCCTTTCTCCTTATTATTGAAGGATTTTATTATGCAAAATCGCACCTATCAGCAGCTCTCGGTGGTGGTTATTCCGTCTGTTTTCATTGTTTTTCTAGGAATTTTTACTCAGGTTGATTTTCTGTATAAAAAAATGGTCAACGAAATAGTGGAACTTGACGATGAAATGGAAGTAGTAGAACGAGGGAGAAGAGACGATTTCGTTGTGTCTGTTTCGCGCTCCGCCAGTGTCATATTGGATATGCCTGTTATTAAGCGGTATCCACTATTGGGTTTAGGGGTAGATATGCGAACTACAGGGTTTAGTAAGTTGGGGCAATCAGAAAAGTTAGAAACTTCTTGTGGCTCGACCATCCTTTTGTTAAGATTTGGTGTATTAGGTTTTATAGCTTATACTTTTCTGCTGTATAAAAATGCTCTCTTTGAGAATGCCATTCATAAAATAGGATGGGTTTTACTCATTCATTATACTTTATTTACGCAGGAAATCAGTGCAAGTGCTATATTTCATTTATTTATTTTTTAAAAGTACCCCCTCAGTATTTTCATACTCATTAATTAATTCCATTATATCGCTAAATACAAATTCCCCTTTTACTAATGAAAATTGCTATTCTTGAAATTTGTGCCAGTACGCACTACACCCTTACCAATGCCTTGATAAAAACGTACAGCACGGACGTTGATAATCAAATCGTGGTCTATACTACCGAGTTTATTGGTAAAGTTATAAAAGAAGGGGGTGTTACTGAGCAGACAAGTTTGGTGGTATTTGATACGACTAAAAAATTGGATGACTTTCTAAATGACATTGAAAACACGCCCTTTGATAGACTGCACATCTGCACAGTTGCTCCTCGTTTCAAGGAGTTTAGGCAGTTCAAACCTAATGTGAAAAATATATTTTTCCATATTCACGACATTGATATGTGGTTTGATTCCAGTTTTATCAATAGTCTTAAAAATGCCGTTTACAATATCAAAAATTATCCCGATAAGGTGCGCGAAATAGCGCGATTTGGGCGCGAAGTATTCGTTAGAAATCCGAGAAGAAAGGCGACTTTAGCGCATTTATTGTCTTATGAGCCTTATCTTATAGTGTTAAGTCCGGGTCAAAAGAAATATTTAAGCCGCTTTGTGCCCGATGAGAAGATTATTGCCTTCCCAAGTGTTATCAATGAAGGGATTGAAAAACCACAGTTACAAGTCACTCCCGACCATAAAATAAGGATATGTATTCCAGGAATCGTAACAGACACCCGCCGAGATTACAGCGGGCTTTTCAAAATTTTAGAGAGCATTTTACCCCAAATAAAAGGTAAATTGGTTTTTGATTTTTTGGGGTTTGTAGAGAGAAGGGAGCTGAATTTGCTCCAAAAACTTCAAAATTTAGAAAAAAAAGGGCTTGATGTCATTTATTCTGTCGAATTTGTGGATGCAGTAACATTCGACGAATCTCTTGATAAAGCAGATATTTTATTAAATAATCAAAAAGTTACAGTCTCTCACACGGGCAAATATGGGCTCACTAAAGAATCTGGCTTATTATTCAATATTGTGCGGGGGGCAAAACCCGCTATATTTCCGGCTGAGTACGCCGTGGATAAAGAATTTGAAGATGCCATAATCTACTATAATGGTACGCAAGAGCTGACCGATATTATTTTAGGATTAGCCCATAAAACACTACCCTTAGAAAAATATAAAAATAGAGCTGCTGAGATTAGTTATGAATATACCCCTCAAAATTTATATAGTCGGCTTATAAATATTGGTGTGGAAGCACCTACCGTATGATGTCTATTTATGAAAAATAATCAAGAAAGCGAAATCATTATTTAATTGGATGGGTAGAAATTTCCACCACCTAATTAAATAATTTGGCTCATGTTCGAAGCAGAGCTAAAGGAATCGTTTTTTCTAATCATCGCTAAATGACAATTTTTCGACAATCTATTGACAGGCAAGATTTTTTAATAAAAGGTTTACCGCCTTCGATTGAGAGTTTATTAAAAAAAGCGCATTTACCATTGTTGAATTCCTTAGAATTTTGCACTGGTTATGAGGCTAAATCAGCTGAACGTGTCTGGATTTGGATAGAAGGAGAAGAAATTTATAAAGTTGTCTTCTATCGAGTAGTAAAAAAACTCTTTCTGAATACGGTTGAAATAGTAGGTTTTCCAGAGATAAATGATGAGGATATACAGAGATTGATTAAAATGCACAATGCTCATTTGGCAGTGGTTAGTCGAATGGAAAGTCCAATCAAACGAGAACAAAAATGGCATTCTCCGCACGGTAATGTCTATTTAAAAGAGTACATAACTATACTTAAACTTCCAGAATATAAAAACGAATATTTAAGACTGCTTGGCAGGAAGAAACGAAAACAAATATCTCAAAACTTGCGGAAGATAAATACCTATTTTAACGAC
>JANMYC010001101.1:0-10667 GCA_031381715.1 Saprospiraceae bacterium | reverse complement strand
CAATAACGGTTTTAATAAAACTACAAAACCTTACGCTCCTTTCATAATTATATATCAAGAAGAACTTCCTAATCGAATTCAAGCCCGTGTCAGAGAAAAATATCTGAAATCTGGCGTCGGAAAAGCTTTCCTTAAATCTTTGAGCACTTCTTAGTTCCTCATATTTATCTTTAACATTATTTATCAAAATCCAGTGAGACCAACATCGTGCGGGTTCGACCTGCCTGCCGGCAGGCAGGTTCCCTTGCCTTCGGTACAAAGCCAGAGCCTTAAAAACTCTGGCTTTTTCTGTTAAAACTACTTTTTAAAAAGAACAAAAAACTCTCTACCCTCCACTGGAATATACAATTTGAGGCTTTTAGCAAATTTACAGCGTTTGACGAAAACCAATCCGTAGAGCGATTGCTTAGGGTCTAAAGTGTTTTTCTTGATAATTTTACCTAAGTTCAAATCATAAGCACCTTCTATACCCGCAGGCAAACTGTTATCCACCACTACCGGGCAGGGTCTATTTTTTTCACTCTCTGTAACCCCAAATTTAAAAATAAAAGGGTCAATTAGTACATCAGCGGAGGTGGATTGATTGATGAATTCTGTTTCAAATATCCAATATTCAGGCACTGATCGAAGGAAATTCACCTTGATTTTGACGCTATCAATGGTTTGAATAAAAAGCTCCATATTATCTACCCACTTGTTTGAGCCGTTGAGAGGGGTAAAAATTTCCTGTGCGTTTAGGGTGTTGAAAAGAAGAATAAAAGAGAAAATTGTTAGATATTGCTTCATGTTTTGTTTTGTTTTAAAGATGATAAATTATATGCAATATACTGAGGGGGTGTGAGCTGCACAATTTTTAATGATTTAAAGTTTTGTTAAAAAACCTCAACTAATTCCTTTCCCAATCGTAAATTCTAATATTAATTTGATTTTTAACGTTTTAAGTATAGATAAATAGTGCAATATTTTGATATTGGATTATTGAGACATCATAACTAAAAGCAACATAATAAATATAGATGAATAAATCCGTTCGTATTATAACAGTTTTGTTAATAGTAATTAGTTTTTTATCAGACGGTTGCGGGCTTTTTAAGCCTCGTTCTACTGATGAAAACGGCAATACTATAAAGAAAAATGCCAAATTCGATAATAAATCTGTTAGAGATATTATCAATGCTGCACGCGATTATACGGGTACGCCTTATAAGTATGGAGGAACTACTCGCAGCGGAATGGATTGCTCGGGCTTGGTAACGGTGGCTTTTAATTCTGCTAATTTGAAACTCCCTCGTGTTTCGTCAGATATGGCAAAAGTGGGTCGAGAAGTATCCATGAGGGACTTACGTCCCGGCGATTTAGTGTTTTTTATCACCGGTAAAGAGGATAAAATTTCACACGTGGGCATCGTGACTGACGTGAAATCAAAAAATGAAATCTATTTTATTCACGCGGCTGATTCAGGCGTGAAGGAAGATAACCTTTTTACAAAATATTATCAGAAGACATTTACCAAGGCTATGAGACCTTTTTAGTTTTTGGTGTTTAGTTTGTAGTGTTGTAATCTAAACACTATAAACTACACACTAAAAACCTCAGTAATCATCGTCGTCATCATCGCTGATGTTCATTTTAGCCCCCGCCAATTCGTTGTAAGCGTGCATATCTTTCTCTTGTTTGGCGATTATCATACCTTTTTTATAGGTTTCTAAAGCCCGTTCGGGTTGGCCTAACTTTTCGTAAAGCTTTCCTAAATGGTAATATAAGCCCACATACTGAGGGGTAGTCGCTTCTAAACGTTGGTAATATTCGAGGGCTTGGTAGTTATCATTCTGGTTCTCATATTCTTTTGCAATGGCAAAAAGAAGGAAGGGTTCATTGGGTTGCGATTCGAGAAATGTGAATAATTGATCTAAACGGCTCATTCTGTATTTTTATAACTTATTGAAAATCAATACTATATTTTACTTTTTATTGTTTTAAAAATATACATAAAATAAATTTAGCGAAAATTCGCTAAATTTATTGGCAAGAGATTATTTTTTCCCTAAATTTGCACACGTATTTCAAAACATTTTCAAATGTATGAAGTTTAAATTTAAATTTCCTGTTTTAAGTAGTTGGGCTAAAATAAACACTGCTATCTTTTTAAGTCGGTTCTGTAAAACGTAAAAAATACTCCGCTATGCTCTGCATTTTTTACGTTTTACAGCCCGACGATAGCAGCATTTATTTTTTTACGCCTACTTAAATCCTTTGAAATCATCATTATTTTGTCATTCCTAAAATTTAAAAATCTTAATTTAAGATTATGAAAATACTCGTTTGCGTCAGTCAGACGCCTGATACAACAGCAAAAATATCTTTTAACGGCGATGGCACTGAATTCAATTCAGCGGGCGTTCAGTATATCATGAACCCTTACGATGAGTGGTATGCACTCGTCAGGGCTATCGACCTCGCAAAAGCTACTGCGGGCACGGTTACGCTCATCAATGTCGGCGGTGCTGATAGCGAGCAAATAATCCGTAAAGGTCTTGCATTGGATGCCAATGATGCCATAAGAATTGATATGCAGCCCAAAAGTGCGATGAATACAGCTTTTCAAATAGCTGAATACGCTAAATCTCAGGGTTACGATATTGTTTTTACGGGTAAAGAAACGATTGACTACAACGGCTCGGAAGTAGGTGGCATGATTGCCGAATACCTTGATTTGCCGTTTATTTCCTACGCTTCAAAATTAGATATGGCGGGCAACACGGCTACTATCGAGCGCGATATTGAAGGCGGTGTTGAAATAGTGGAAGTGCAAACGCCTTTCGTGATTTCAGCTTCTAAAGGTATGGCTGAGCAGCGTATCCCGAATATGATGGGTATCATGAAGGCGAAAAGCAAGCCCCTCAGTGTGGTAGCTCCTCAAGCGTTTGAAGACCTTTCGGTGGTGACTAAATTTGACTTGCCACCCGCTAAAACGGGGGTAAAAATGGTCAATCCAGAAGATATGGCGGAGCTTGTGCGTTTGTTGCACGAAGAAGCGAAAGTAATTTAATTTCAAATTTCACGATTTCAAATTTCACCATTCCAAACTTCAAATTCCATAATTTCAGATTTCACGATTCCTACAATTTTACTTGGAATTTGAAATCTGAAATCATTGAATTTGAAATTTGAAATCATGGAATTTGAAATTTTAAATAAAAACATCATGGTTTTAATATTTGCTGAAAGTTCAAAAGGACGTTTCAAAAAAGCAGCTTTAGAGGCTGTGACTTACGGTAAAAAAGTAGCATCCGCACTCGGTACTGATTGCGCAGCTTTGACATTGGGTAATGTGGAAGATGCAGGGCAGTTGGGTGAATACGGTGCTTCAAAAGTATATAATGTAGCCGGTATCAGCGCATTTGATTCTCAAGTGTACTCAAGTGTGATTGCAGACGCAGCCAAGCAATTGGGCGCGACAGTTGTCATCGTGAGCAGTACATCTACGGGTAAAGCATTGGTGGGTCGCTTGTCAGTGCGTTTGGGTGCAGGTATGGTATCGGGTGCGAACGGCATCCCGAGTACAGATGGTGGTTTTACGGTTAAAAAATCTGTTTTTTCGGGTAAAGCCATTGCACATTACTCGATTAAGTCCGCGGTGAAAGTGATTTCATTGATGGGTAATGCGCTTCCTCCTGAAAAAGTGGGTAGTGCCGTAGCCGTGACCCCCCTCAGTATAAACGTGCCTGCGAGCCGTGTGACGGTAAAAGAAGTGAAAACTGCCGAAGGAATTGTGCCGTTGCCAGAAGCAGAATTGGTAGTTTCGGCGGGTAGAGGCATGAAAGGACCCGAAAATTGGGGCATCGTTGAAGACCTCGCGGGTGCTTTGAACGCTACTACGGCATGTTCTCGCCCTGTGGCCGATGCACATTGGCGCCCTCACCACGAGCACGTGGGACAGACGGGTGTGGCTATTCGTCCAAATTTATACATCGCCATTGGCATCAGCGGTGCGATACAGCATTTGGCGGGCGTGAATAATAGTAAAGTCATTGTGGTGATTAATAAAGACCCCGAAGCACCGTTTTTCAAAGCGGCTGATTATGGTGTCGTGGGCGATGCTTTTGAAATTGTTCCACGCTTGACTGAGGCCGTTAAAAAGTATAAAGCGTCTTAATTTTAAGAGTATGTTTTGAATTCTATTTTAGAGTAAAAAACGAAGTATTTTTCTGTCTCAGATTTTAATTTTTTTGATACATAGCCTTCGCTACGTTGAGAAAAAATTTATAAACTGAGACTGAAAAAGGCTCGTTTTTTGCCTAAAATAGAATTCAAAATATACTCTAAGATATTTCTACTTAAAAAAGCGGCTTGAATCATCATTCAAGTCGCTTTTTTAATACCATAAAAGGGTGTTTTAATACCCTTTTTCATTAAAAGAATAATCTTTGTCGATTTCAAAAGAGATAGCACAGCCTACACAACTTTCTTTTCTCATAAGACCCAGATAAATACCTTTGTATTTTTCAGTCAGCGTCTCAGAGAGCAATCTGCCATTCACTATCAAGGAGTTTTCAGTTAATTGCAGATTGAATTTTTTATCCTTTTTTGACAGTACACCATCGTTTTTAAGCTGTTGCTCAAAAATTTTATTGATGGATTGACGAATAAAAATGGCATTTTGAGCATCATCAGTAATCGTTTCCGCTTTATTTGAGCCTTTAGAACCAACCTCAATTACTGAGGTCTTTGACCCCGAAACCTCGGTGGGGGTAGTCGCTTGAGCCGTTTTATTTTGAGCAGTAAGGTTGCCAAACCAAATTATAAAAATACCGATAACAAATACAATTTTTTTCATAGCTTTCCTATTTATTAAATTTTAAAAAAATGTGTTAAAATTCAAATATCAAAAACTATGCAGTTTTTTTATAATATTTTAAAATAAGTGCTTAAATGCGTATTTATTTTAATATTTTTAAAAAATCACATCTGAAATGATAAAAAAGATTTACTCCTCTGTAAAATATTAAAATCACTCTTTGCCTATCTTTGCTCCAAAATGAAATAGAAAATGGATATGTTAATTGAACTTTTAGGCTATTTGGGCATGATTCTCTGCATTACAGCGTACGCTTTGAATGTAAGAGGGACGCTGAGCTCGAATTCTAAGTATTATTTATTAGCCAATAGCTTGGGTGGTATTTTGTTGGTACTCAATTCAGTGTGGCATTGGGCTTTGCCATCGGCAATAGAAAATGCGGTTTGGGCGAGTATCGCATTATTAGGCTTTTTAAAAAGGAAGAAGTAGAAATAAAAAATCCTGAAAATGGATTATTATTAGAAACGAGGTAGATATTGCATCATATTTTATCTACATTTTACGTATCTTTGTGGTTTGGTTTTAAACATTAAAAGGCAGTTTAAAATTCATAAATAGGCGTATAAAAATAAACACTACTATCGTCGGGCTGAAAATTATACAAAATGCGTAGCAAAGCGGAGAATTTTGTATAATTTTTAGAACCGACTTAAAAAGATAGAAGTGTTTATTTTAGCCCAACTACTTAAAAACAATTTTAACGTATTTTTATGAAGAAAAAATTAACTTTGCGGGCTTTTATGCGTTGTTAATCTGTTCAGGATTTTATAAAATATCTTTATATACTGAGGGGTTGTGTATCCATTACGAAGTTGTAAAGAATTGACTCATTTTTTATGAAAAAAATAGCCTTAGATATAGTCGGCTTGCAGCCCAGTATGACACAGACGCATAATTATGCAGTCGTATTAGGCGAGCGCAGTGGTAGCCGTCGTTTACCGATCATTATTGGCGCATTTGAAGCTCAAGCTATTGCGGTGGCAATAGAAAGGATGTTACCCAATCGACCACTCACCCACGATTTATTCAAAAATACGTTGGATTCTTTTAATATTGGTCTGAAAGAAGTCATCATTAGCAATTTATTGGATGGCGTTTTTTACGCAAAATTAATTTGTAATAAAGACGGCGACATTTACGAAATAGATTCTCGCACGAGCGATGCTTTGGCTATGGCAGTGCGCTTTGATTGTCCGATTTATACCTATGAGTTTATTCTCGAAGCCGCGGGCGTTGTTTTGGAAGAACCAGAAGAAACCGCCAGCAGTAGTGCCCCCGCCAGCAAAGGAAAAACGACCAAAGCCAGCAGCACAGGCGGCGGAAGGGCTTCGGATAGCAAAGGTCAGTTAGCGCATTTGAGCATGGATGAATTGAATAGAATGTTGGATGAAGTGCTTCAAAATGAAGATTACGAGCAAGCTGCTTTGATTCGCGATGAAATAAAGAAAAGACAGGGTTAATTTTAATCGATATATGTACTAAAGATGCACTATAGTTGGCTTCACAATAGCAATTATAGTGCATTTTCATTTCTACGGATAAAATAAAATGTTATCAATATTTTAAAGTTTTTGAAACGTAGCGAGCAATTACCTGCCATTGATTACTTTTGCACCTCTTTTTAATCAGAAAACTATGTCAACCAATCACCTCATCATATCCCCCTCAGTACAAGCTGCTTTAGCGGACAATCAAGCAGTAGTGGCACTTGAATCCACCATTATTTCGCACGGTATGCCCTACCCTCAGAATGTCGAAACGGCTCTGAAAGTGGAAGCGGAAGTGCGGGCAAATGGAGCTGTACCCGCCACTATTGCTATCATTAATGGTAAAATGAAAGCAGGATTAAGCATTGATGAAATCGAAATACTGGGAAAACAAGGGCAGGACGTGACCAAAGTGAGCCGCCGTGATATGCCGATGATTATAGCCAAAAGCATGAATGGCGCAACTACCGTGGCATCCACCATGATTATTGCTCAATTAGCGGGTATTAAAATATTTGCTACCGGTGGCATTGGCGGCGTGCACCGTGGTGCAAGTGAGACGTTCGATATTTCTGCTGATTTGCAGGAACTGGCACTCACGGATGTGGCGGTGGTGTGTGCTGGCGTAAAATCCATACTCGATATTGGTTTGACTTTAGAATATTTAGAAACGTTTGGCGTACCCGTCGTGGGTTTTCAAACCGATGATTTTCCCGCATTTTTTACTCGAAAAAGTGGTTTTGGCGTAGATTATCGCGTGGATACTGAGGGGGTGTTGGCTGAATTTCTTAAAACGAAATGGTCTATTCCATTAAAAGGTGGGGTTGTCATTGCCAATCCCGTACCCATAGAATTTGAATCTGATCCCAAATTCATCAATCACGCCATTGAAAAAGCCTTACGCCATGCCGACGCTCAAGGCGTAAGAGGTAAAAGAATAACACCTTTCCTTTTAGCCGAAATCGAGCGCATGACAGGCGGTTCCAGTTTAAAAACAAATATTCAATTGGTCATGAACAATGCGGCTTTGGCGGCGCGAATAGCTTGCGCATATATGCGAAAACAATAGCATGTTTATTTTGAAACACATAGAGAAATAGGACACATAGAGTACACAATTGATTGAAAATCAATTTTCTATGTGTCCTATGTTCCTATGTGTTTGAAAAAAAACATATTATTGTTCGTCTGTTACTAAGGGACAAAGTAGAAATATTTTATCAACTTTTAAAAAATAATCATCTAAATAAATATTGCTAAAAACAATCACACATTATGAAAAGAACATTCTTTTTACTCCTGTTTTTACTGCCAATGATGGTAAAAGCGCAAGTGGCATTTACGACGAGCACGTCAAGCTATACCCAAAATTTTGATTCACTCATCACTACGGGAACAGCAACTTGGGAGGATAACAAAACGCTATTCAATTGGTACGCAGCGCGTTCAGTGGCTGGCGTAGTGACTTTGAGATCGAATAACGGAACGGGTAATTCAGGTGGTTTACAAAGTTTTGGTTTGGATACGGATAGAGCAATAGGCGGTATTGGCTCTGGCACAAATGGTACAAATGCCTTTGGTTTGCGTTTAAAAAATAGTACAGGTGCGGCTCTGACGGCAATCACCATCCGCTACACAGGCGAGCAATGGCGCAACGGGGGCAACGCAAGTGCCCATAAACTGGTATTCTCTTACTCGATTTCTTCCACGGCTTTCACCGCAGTTTCCATCAATCCCGCAGATTCGAGCTATGTGGCTGTCCCTAATTTGGATTTTACAAGCCCTACAATAGGCGCTACTGCCGCCGCTTTGGACGGTAATTTAGCGGCTAATAAAACGGCGATTACGTATTCAATCACAGGTTTAAACTTTCCTAACGGTTCCGAAATGATGATTCGCTGGTTCGATGCCGATGATTTGGGCAGTGACCACGGTATTGGTGTGGATGATTTGACAGTGAGTGCTGGAGCTGTTGCTAACACAAACCCAACAGTATCGGTGAGTTCCACTGCACTCTCAGGATTCAGTACTACTGAGGGGTCGGCTTCTTCCACTAAAACGTACACCGTTTCGGGCGTTAATCTGAAAGCCGATATTATAGCAACTGCACCCAACGGTTTTGAAATAAGCACTTCAGCCACAACGAGTTTCGCTTCTACATTAAATTTCACGCTTGCAAGCGGAACAGTCGCCTCTACTACCGTTTATGTGCGATTAAAAGGCACAACTCAAGGCAATTTTACGGGAAATATCACCCATACGAGTACGGATGCCGCTTCTCAAAATATAACAGTGAGCGGTTTAGTGGCGGCGGTTACTGGCTTAACGCCCATTGCTACGGCTAAAGGTTTGACGGACAATACCGTTGTGACAGTTGAAGGTCGATTGACAGTAACATCGCAATACGGAGGAAAGCTCGTTTATGTGCAAGATGCAACGGGAGGTTTAGCCGTTTTTGCTAATAATACAGCTATTTATCCCAATAATTGGCAAATTGGTGATTCTGTAAGAGTGACGGGGCCGATTGTCACTTTCAGTGGTAAAAGAGAAATTCTTGACCCTACTTTGGTCACTATCGTAACGGGTCAGACTAATAAACCGGTTACCCCCTCAGTAATTGCAGCCGATAAATTGAGTGTGAATGAAGGTCGTTTAGTGACCATCAATAATGCAGGTTTTATCAATACATCAGGCAATTTTGCGGGTGCTCAAAATTATTCATTTGCAACGTGTACCAATTTATTGGGTGTTTTTAGAATCAATAACTCGGTGAATAATTTGGTGGGTACCACTATCCCTAAAACGATTCAAAATTTGACGGGCGTTGTTGAAAATTTTAATGGCGCATATCAAATTTTACCCCGTTTTACCGCTGATTTGAGTGCAGCAACGGCACAGTGTGATATTTCAGGTGCCTTGTGTAATCCTGCAGCAGTGGTTATTCCTGATAGCAATATCAATTTTAACACAACTTTGGACGTTGTGGCGTGGAATATTGAATGGTTTGGCAATTTGACCCAAACTCCTGCCAATGATACTTTGCAAATAAATAACGTAAAATGCGCTTTAGATAAATTAAAGTCAGATATTATGGTGTTGGTGGAAGTGTGTGATACCAATAAATTACGCGCTATTTTACCAGCGGGTTACGATGTGCGATTCTCAGGCAAGTATTATTCGCATTTTTATGATACCGGTGAAACAGCGGCGGATTTGGCTCAAAAGGTAGCCGTGGTGTACAATAAATCAACCATTACGCCCATTGAGGCAGAATGTAAAGCCCTTTTAAGCAATTTCGCTGATTTTTCGGCTAATGGTGCCACCAATAATTTTTGGGCTTCGGGTCGCCTACCCTATATGTTTACTGCCAATGCGACCATTAATAATGTGACCCGTAAAATAAGAGTAGTAGGTATCCACGCAAAAGCGGGCTCAGACGCAGCTTCATACACTCGACGAGTGAGCGACGTTTCAGCACTCAAAAGGCATCTGGATTCCTTGTACACAAAAGACCTTTTGATATTGGCAGGTGACTATAATGATGATGTAGATACCTCCATAACTGCCGGAAGGTCAAGTAGTTACGCTGATTTTGCGAAAGATACAAATTATGTGGTTTTATCAAGAGCTTTGAGCCTTGCGGGTAAAAAAAGTACCGCTTCTTTCACGGATATGATTGACCATATCACTGCCACTAAGTCTTTGGCGGCGTTTTATGTGCCCAATAGCGTGAATGTAGCGACTGCTGCTGCTATGAGTTTTATTCCTGAATACAGCAATACTACTACCGATCATTTTCCAGTTTGGGCACGTTTTAGGTTGTTGACTTCAAGTGTTCAGACGATTAGAGAGGATTTTAAAACGGAGGTTTATCCAAATCCTACCGAAAATATCATCAATATTGCCTTTGATAAAATTGCTAATGACACTGAAATATCGCTTTATGATATATCTGGTAGAGTTATTTTTAATAAAAAATATGCTTCTGCCACCTTGATTTCGATGGATTTGACGCCTTTCCCAAATGGTTTTTATCATTTAGAAGTGAAACAAGGTGCGGCAAAATCATTGAAAAAAGTGGTGAAATTTTAAATCCATCCGTGCCATCCCGATCCTCGGGATGACACGGATGTGCTAATAAAAACAGGCTGGATACCCCTCAGTATTCAGCCTGTTTTTTTCATTAAAATACCTAAAACGGCATTAAGTCAATATCGGAGTACCCAAATAAACCTTCACTTCAGGCGTTATTTTGACGGATAATTGTAGTAGAATTGAATTGAAATCGCCTTTTGTGCCCGTCTTTTTATGCAATTCATAGG
>JANMYC010001061.1:0-2059 GCA_031381715.1 Saprospiraceae bacterium | reverse complement strand
AAAAAAAAGCCCTTTCTCTATTTTTAATCAATTCATTTAAAACAAAATATATAGTATGAAGAAGCTATTTTATATGCTTTGTTCCCTAATTTTATCATGCAACATTCAGGCTCAAGAAATCAGAGAATTGGCATGGGGTACGCCCTCTGCTGTCGTTGATTTGAGAACAGTGGGAGGCAGTCAATTGGTCAAATCTGAGTGGAAAAGCCTGAATGCAACCATAACAACTGCCAAATTTAACGCACCGGGTCCTTATCCAACCGATAAGTTGCTACTTTACCCAACAGGCAAAGAGATTACTACCAATACACTCGAACCCCGTTACGCAACACCTGCTTTTGAACAAGCCAATTGGGAAAAAGTAGCAGTCACTGACCTCGAAACGAGACGGGGCAATGGTTTATTAAGCCATGTTTGGTATCGCACAAAGGTTACTTTGCCTGAAAACGTAGGCAATTTCAAGACAAAAGGCACAAGAATTCTTTTTGAAATTGTTGCTGATGATTACAGCGAAGTGTGGGTAAATGGCAAAATCCATAAAGCATTTGGTGCGAGAGACAATGGCGTTATTAATGGTTACAACGCCCGCCAGCGGGTGTGGTTGACTGACAATGCACAAGCAGGAGAGACTTTTGACATTGCAATATTGGTCACCAATGGTTTAATAGCTGATTTGCCGAATAATTATGTCTGGATTAGAAGCGCAACGCTTGATTTTTATCCTGAAAAACCAACGCTTGACACTTGGAAAAACTTGGGTCAAATCATCACGATTAATGAGGAGTTAAACAAAGTAATTGACCCCAAGGTGAAAATTGAAAAATTGGCGGATGGCTTTCAATTTACTGAGGGGCCTGTTTGGCATCCCGATGGTTACTTGCTTTTCAGCGACCCAAATACCAATGTCATTTACAAATACGACCCAAAAATCGGCAATGTGAGTATTTATATGACCAAATCGGGCTATTCAGGTTTTGATATTGGCGACTATCATCAGCCTGGTTCTAATGGTTTAGCGATTGATACTGAGGGGAGGTTGATTGCGTGTCAACACGGCAATCGTCGCCTTGTTCGACATGAGTTAAAAGGACCTGTTACCGTTTTGAGTGCGGGATACGATAACAAAAAACTCAATAGTCCGAATGATGTTGTCCTTAAATCAAATGGCGATGCATATTTTACAGACCCTCCCTATGGTTTGCCAAAAGCATTTAATGATAAAGGTAAAGAAACGCCATTTTCAGGTGTCTATCGGGTGAATAAACAAGGTAAAACGGATTTATTGACAACTGATTTGGGAGGACCCAATGGTATTGCATTTTCACCCGATGAAAAATACCTCTACGTTTCCAATTGGGATATTCGAGACATTCACAACACTAAAACATTGTGGCGTTACGAGGTAAAACCCGATGGTATGTTAACTAATGGTAAAATATTCTTCGATATGAACCAAACCGATGATGATGAAGCCCTTGATGGCTTAAAGGTTGATAATAAAGGTTATATCTTTGCATCAGCACCGGGCGGTGTGTGGATTATTTCACCCGAAGGTAAATATCTTGGTAAAATAGTGGGGCCTGAACGCCCAGCCAATATGGCTTGGGGTGATGATGGTAAAACGCTTTACTTGACAGCGCATACGGGTTTGTATAAAATATCAACTTTAAATGGCGGTAAAACAGCCCAAAATCCCCTTAAAAACTGAGGGGTAATTTCGGCTATCTGCCTTGAGCTATCAGCTAAAAAAACTGATAGCTCAAGGCTAACTAAAATATTATAAACCAATAATTATTATTCATTAATGATGAAAAAAGTCCTCGTTACAGGCTCATCTGGAAACCTTGGCAAAAGTGTCGTCACAGCCTTGCATGATATAGGGTATGACGTTTTAGCAACCTTTGGTTCGAATCGCGAATCAGGGGTTTTTGACCATTTACCACGTGTCAAAGCCGATATTGTCAATGTTTTAGAAGATAGCAATGTCAATCAATATTTGGCAGATAATGCGTCTTCGCCTATCTACGCAGCCGTTTTATTAGTCGGCGGATTTACAAAA
>JANMYC010001025.1:0-3645 GCA_031381715.1 Saprospiraceae bacterium | reverse complement strand
CAACACCATCAAAGCATTTTTCTCAGCATTGGGGTAGTCATTTTTCCATGCGTACACCCGCCCGAGCAATAAGCGCATTTCCATATCCTGAGGATGTGCCTCACAAGCCCGGTTGAGAACAATAATAGCCGTATCGTATTGTTTTTGAAAAGCCAATTCACGACCGATTTTGTAGAGAGAATCGGCGGTTTGTGCAAAGGAAGAGGTGTAGAGAAGAGTTAAAAAGGCAATAGACAATAGCCTCAACAGGTATTGTTTATCTTGAAAATGCCTCAAAATAGGTGGAAAATAAGTCATCAGAAAAAGGGTATTCCCTAAGCTCTGATAAAACGATTGACACGCGCCACTATTTCATTGAGCCTAAGAGGTTTTACGATATAATCATCTGCACCCAATTTTAATGCCGAAATTACAGAATTTTCTAATCCGATAGTAGAAACCACCACTATAGGCACTTTGCTCTCTTGAATGTTGCGGATAAAACTGATTAACTCCATACCATTGGCGTACGGCATCAATAAATCCGTCACTACCATATCCGGTTTCTCTTTTTCAAAAACCTGCATGGCAGTTTGACCATCAATAGCTGTCACTACAGTGAACCCAGCGCGGCTGAGATATAAGTGGAGCGTTTTTAGAACCATTGGTTCATCTTCGGCTATAAGTATTTTCATTATAAGATTCGTTACTGGATTATAATTAATTCGCTGTTCTAATTTTTTTTAAATTGTAAGTTTTGGTAGCAACGGAGCTTGCTCCGTTTAATCTCTTTTCTATGTACATTTTACGGAGCAAGCTCCGTAACTACCGTAATCTATGCTGCAATAACCTTAATAGTAGTCTTTAATCTGTCTAATTCCTTTTTTAAAATGGGCGTGTAAAAAGCTATTTTATCATTGACCAAGGTTATAATATTCTTGATTTCAGAATAAGAATATCTTGAAATATTCCTTTCTAAATCTATAAATATCTTTTCAATATCCGTCATACCCACCATCGAAACCGCAGGTTTGAAACGGTGCGCCATTTCTTTTATCAATAAAATATCCCTATCCTCCACGGCATCCATGATACCCGACCAATGCGGTAACGACTCATCTAAAAATGTTTCAAACATCATTTCGGCGTGTTCAATATCATTGCCGTACAAGCTGAAAAGATAGTCCGTATCCAATCGTTTATCAAAGTAAAAAGTATTTGCAAGTGTCTCTTTTGTTATGTTGTCCCCTTTTTTATGCGCTGCCAATGCTTGGTGAATCCGGCTCACCAACCCCTCAGTATTTAAGGGTTTAGGCAATACATCCGTGATTCGGCAAATGATTGCTTTTTCTCTATCCGCGCCTGCCGCTGACATCCCTAAAATAGGGATGTCTCGGTTTGCATTCACGGTATTTCTAATTTGAAAAGCAGCATCGTAGCCATCCAAATCAGGCAATCTCAAATCCAATAAAATTATATCAAAACCTTGATTAAAGGCTTTTGCCAAGGCTTCTCTACCCGTTTTAACAATAGTGAGTTGCGCTTCACTTTGATTTAAAATGGTAGATATGTACTTGATATACACGTTGTCATCGTCCGCGACGAGTATTTTTACTCCTTTTAAAGCACTTACACCCAAGTAAGCTACTTTCTGGGACGCTTTAAATTGCGCGATTTCGTAAGGTAAAGACAGCGTAAAAGTTGTACCAATTCCCACTTCACTTTCTACACTGATGATGCCGCCGTTTTGTTCCACAAGGTCTTGAGCATTCGCTAAGCCCAAGCCGTAGCCATCGGAATTAAATTTTGTAAAATGCCTGAATATATTTTCTTGATTTTCCTTTTCAATGCCAATGCCCGTATCCAACACACTAAAGGTCAGAACCACTTGATTGTTCAACCGTTTTTCAGAGCTGACATAAAGTTCTATCTTTCCAGAGTGAGTAAATTTGCCCGCGTTGTGCAAAAGATTGGACAGGATACGATGCAACGCAGTCTTATCCCCTTTTACCGTAGAAGGTACTTTTCCTTCTATTTTAAGCTTCAATTCAATGGGTTTATCTTGAATAGTTAAGCGAAAAGTACTAAAAATGGCTTCGAGCGTTTCATTCACATTGAAATTCTCTTTTTTAGGGTGCATTTTATGCGCTTGATTTTGGTCAAGCATCCGACCCATAATTGCACCCAATTCTTCCGCCGATTTTTTCAATAATTGTACTATCTCCGCTTGCTCAATACTGAGGGGGGTGCCTTCGAGTAACGACGACATACAAAACACGCCATTGGCTAATGCTTTTATATCGTGGTTAGCGCCAGCACTTTTATTGTCTTTTCCCTCAAATGAATCAAGCTTATCCAACATAGTTTTCTAAATTTTACACTTTAATTTGGGCGTTTTAAGCTAATTCAATTGCGAATTAGCTTATCTCCCATCACTTATCGCCTATGATTTTATGGTATCATTATCTTAGTCGTTGTTCTGCCCGTAGCTGTTGTTACCGCTGCGATATAAACACCCGAGGGTAAATTATTCAAATTAAGCATCATTCGGTTTCTGCCTTTAGCCAATTCTTCTTTGCGCTCTATGACATTCATCCCTTGCATATTGGTCAATGTTACCAAAGCAGTACTTCTTTCTGTAATATCAAAAGTCAACTCCGTATTTTCGGACGAAGGGTTCGGAAACGCCGTCATAATGCCCTTTTCACCGAAAGTTTTAATCGTTTTATTGTCAAAAGCAACGTTGGATAAAGCCAATTCAAATGGTTTAGCCGTCTGACCATCACCTTTCATCGTGAATACCACGTTCACCAAATCATTCGCTTTTATCGGTTCAGTAGTCCCATTTGTAAAGTCTTTTAATGCCAACGTATAATTTTGCTCTTCATTAAAAAGGCGCACTTCTGCCCGATATTGTTTCGTAAAATCAGTCACCGACTTTTTCACCAAAGTCACTTCCACTATGCCCGAGCCCATGCCCGTGAAAGATATATTTTTGAAACCCGTGATATCCGCTTCAATATTCGCTGGGCGAAGTGAACGATACACGGATACATAATCCTTCAACTGCCCCCTCAGTATTGGGTTGCGTTCGAGGGTAAAAATACCCGTTCCATCCAAAGGCAAACCCGTATTGACACTGTATTTTTCTAATTTATTCTTTGTTTTATCGTATTCCACACCCCATACACCGTCTGCTACATAAAGCGCATCAAAGTCGGTTGATTTCTCATTTCTAACCGTGAAACCCATATCAAAAATGCTGCCGACGAATACTTGCACCGTTTCTTCTTCCGAACCATCAAGTATTACTTGCTTACTGAAATTCTCTCTTGCACTCGTTTCGGCGCTTGTATAATTGCCTTTCAGCGTCAAAACCCGCGCGTTCAATGGGTTATTGACCGTAAGTGTCAACACGCCATTATCGTAAAAGCCTTTTTTAACATACACTTGCGGAACTTGCGGCATATCCGAACCTTTTACATTCAAATACTGCTCCTTAAATTTTAATAAAACCTCTTCTACTACCTTTTGAGAAAGATGCGGCGCTTCTGCCCACACTTGAAAATTCCAAAATTCAGATTTAGAAGGATATTCATCTATTGACCAACGGCTCAAAACCGTCACCGTATTATCATTTTCTTTAGCCACCGCAAAGCTGATATT
>JANMYC010001018.1:0-2583 GCA_031381715.1 Saprospiraceae bacterium | reverse complement strand
CAACGCAAAATAGGTGAAGACCAAATTGAATATCCGATTATTTTCCTAAAAGGAGAAGATATTGATGTGGTTATGACTCACGGTAGGCATTATGGCGAACAATACCACTCATTCGTGAATGGACAAAATACCACTCAAGGGGGAACGCATTTACAGGCATTCCGAGAAGCCGTAGTCGAGACGGTTCGGAATCATTTTAATAAAAAATATGAATCGCAGGATGTGCGCACGTCGATTATCGCAGCGATTTCGGTACGGGTAGAAGAGCCTGTATTTGAGTCTCAAACAAAAACGAAATTGGGTTCATTAAACATCGCGCCCGAAGGCATGTCAGTGAAAAAATTCATTGGAGATTTTTTACAAAAGAATTTAGATGATTTTTTACATAAAAATAAGGAAACTGCCGAAGCCCTTAAACGCCGCATTGAACAAAATGAGCGTGAACGAAAAGAGATAGCAGGTATTAAAAAACTGGCTAACGAGCGTGCTAAAAAAGCCAATATTCATAATAAAAAGCTGCGGGATTGCCGTTTTCATTTAAATGAAAAAGGTGATGCTGATAAGTTGGAGCTAACGACGGTGTTTATTACTGAGGGGGATTCGGCAAGTGGTTCGTTGACAAAAGCAAGAGATGTGGGGACGCAAGCCGTATTCAGTTTGCGTGGTAAACCGCTTAATTGTTACGGTATGACAAAGAAAA
The DNA here is from genome assembly GCA_031381715.1 of Saprospiraceae bacterium. GTDB lineage: Bacteria > Bacteroidota > Bacteroidia > Chitinophagales > Saprospiraceae > JAAFJT01. The sequence continues at coordinate 1,883 of JANMYC010001018.1, read as the reverse complement.
TTGTCTATCAAAATGAGGAGTTGAATCTATTGCAACATGCTTTGAATATTGAAGATGGTATTGAGTATCTACGCTATAATCGAGTTGTTATTGCTACGGATGCGGACGTGGATGGCATGCATATTCGCTTATTATTACTGACTTTCTTCCTTCAGTTTTTCCCTGATTTGGTACGCGAAGGGCATCTTTTTATCTTAGACACGCCCCTTTTCCGTGTGAGGGATAAAAAGACCACTTATTATTGTTACTCTGAGCAAGAGAAGCAAAATGCAATTCGGAAGCTAAAAGGTAAAGCAGAAATTACTCGATTCAAGGGTTTGGGTGAAATATCGCCCAATGAATTTCAAGATTTCATAGGAGACGGTATCCGTTTGCAACCGGTTATCATGACCGATGACATGAATATTGACCATATTTTGGATTATTATATGGGTAAAAACACCCCAGAGCGTCAAGACTTCATCGTTGAAAACCTACGATTAGAATTCGATGAGGTGGACGATGCTATTGAAATAGCGGAAGCGATGGGTGCTGTAGCAGAAGTCGCAGAGTGAGGATTTAAGACATAAGATTTAAGACATAAGATTTAAGATTTACCAATCTTTAGTCTTATGTCTTAAATCTTACGGATTCCCCGTCGGGTTTTTCACTTTCCAAACGCCCGTTTTCATTAGCTTTTTAAAATCTTCAATTGAAAGTGAGCCCTCTTTTTTGATAACTTCATCACCATCCGCATTGATAAAAATATAAGATGGGTATGCATTGATGTTGTATTGAAGTTTCAAAGCCACGCCCTCCCCTTTTTCAGCATTAATTTTCATATTAATGCAATTTTGATTCATATACGTTGCCACATCCTCGTCTACAAAAACGGATTGATCCATCATGCGACAAGGGGCACACCAGGTGGTAAAAAAATCAATAAAAACGACCTTTTTTTCTCGTTTAGCTTTCTCCATCACGGCTGTCAATTGGTCAGTAACGTAAAAATTGACGAGCGTTTCCTTCGAAATTTCACCAATGCCCACCTCTTCGGGCTTAGTGATGCCTGTTGAAGGCTTAGTGGAAGAAGAACTATTTTTTCCAGTTTTAGAAGAATTACATGAATAGTTAATTCCACATATCGCCATTATTGAAATAGCAAACAATACATTTTTCATTTGAAAGGAGTTTCAGAATAAGAAATTGATTTTTTAATTTAAAGCTTACTTAAGCGGCTTTGATGAATTACGATTTTCAAGTAAATACAAATAGCGCATAAAAACTGTCCAAGCAGCTATGGCGCTAATCATAAAACCAATATGACCGTCCAAAAAGCCTTTTTTAATAATAAAATGCTTGAAAAAACGTGAAAAAGGCTTTATTGCTAAATGATAGTAGGATATTTTTCCTGTACTGGCGTCTTTATCTTCTGCCGACCAAGCGGCATAGCGCATCTGCTTATCAACAAAATGTCTAATATTTTTAAACGTGTAATGGTCAAATTTATTTTCAAGTTTGCCCACGCGCACCCCCTCAGTAATTATCTCCTCGTGGACTTTATTTTGATTATATCGGCACACATCTCGCTTGATTAATCTAATCGTTTTATCGTTTTGCCAACCTGAATAGCGCACTTTTATATCCCAAATATAATGCGTAAAACCTATCCAGAAGCAATCAAAATTAAAATTTTTATCCGATTTTATCTGAATTAAAGTATCATTGATTTCATTTTTTAATGCAGCCGTGACTCTTTCATCTGCATCCATCAATAGTACCCATTCATTATGAGCAAGAGGAATTGCCCAGTTTTTTTGAAGGGCGGGCCCAAAATAAAGATGTTGCAAAAACTGAACATTTTTATACTTTTTGACGACCCCCTCAGTATTATCAGTGCTAAA
>JANMYC010001007.1:0-2465 GCA_031381715.1 Saprospiraceae bacterium | reverse complement strand
CATTAAAAACAGTAATGGAACCATCACGGATACCATTACCAGCTTGATGTGGCAACAAGCCGATGGTGGTGAAATGACTCACGAAAAAGGAATAATCTATGCCGATACATTGACACTTGGCGCTTTTACGGATTGGCGTTTGCCGACACCCCGTGAATTGTTTAGTATTTTAAACCATCAAAAAAACAATCCTGCTTTAGACGCTGCTTTTACGGTTTCAGCAGCGGAATATTGGTGGTCAAATAACAAACAAGCTAATGACGCGACTAAAGCTTGGGTAACCAATGCGGGTGGTGGCGTGGGCAATCATGCTTTGAGTGAAACAATCAGCGCGGGTGGCAACAAGAAATTCCATGTGCGCGTGGTGAGAGATATTAAAACGCCCACCACAATCACAAGCCAATTTTCGAATAATGGCAATGGTACCATCAAAGACAATCTAACGAGTTTGACATGGCAGCAAGTCCCTAATCCAGATTCATTAACGTGGGAAAATGCTTTGATTTATGCCGAAGGTTTAACGCTTGGTGGTTTCTCAGATTGGCGTTTGCCGAATATCAAAGAGTTGCAATCCATCAGCGATGAGAAATTGGTGAACCCCTCAGTATCTACCACCTTTTTTCCTGCTATAGGTGTAAAAAAGTATTGGTCATCAACGACTTTAGCCAATCAACCAACAAGGGCTTGGTATTTATTTACCCAATTGGGGATTACAACTTATGATTTGAAAACGCTGCGTTTGCCTGTTTTGTGTGTTCGTGGAAGCTCTGCAAATACAACGGCTTTGAAGGAAATAAATAAAACCCTTAATTTTATAAAAGTCTTTCCAAATCCCATTTCAAATAACAATATTCAGTTTGAAATAGCGGATAATTCAAAGGATTTGACCGTGAATATCGTGGATAATCAAGGGCGTGTTTTGATACAGCGCAATTACAAGGCTCGTCAATATGACACCCTTCTTTCAATCAATAATATTGAATTAAATACCGGGTTTTATTGGTTAAATGTGGAAAGCGATAAAACTAAAACAGTGGAGAAGATTTTTGTTTTTAGGGATTAGATTTAATCATAGCTCGCTGAACCTTACTTTTTTTATGCGTTTCAGCGAGCTACAAATGACCCCCTCAGTATTTGACTCTTTTCAACCTAAAACTCATCAAATACCTCGACAAATCATCATCCACCTTCAACTTTAAACTTTTTTTTAGGCGGTTGCTGTTTTGTTCGGTGCCCATAATTGTGATGTTTAAGAGTCTCGCACTTTGAAAGTATATGTTCCCAGATCCAAACTGGCAAAAAACGCTTAACTCATTTTCTCTAAGATTTTCCAACATTGATACAAAGCCCTCGGCACATGGTAGCAGCCTTTCCATTTCCCGCCTTTTAAAGGTAGTAAAATTTCTCCTCTTCTATTCAAATAGCCGAACCACTCGCCATATTGGGGGTCAGCGAAGTGTTCCCATGTGTAATTATGTATTTTTTCGAACCATTGCCAGCAGCGTTCATCTTTGGTGAAATGGTAGCCTTTGAGAAGTGCAATGAGTGTTTCAACGTGTACCCACCAGAGTTTTTGGTCCCATTCCAAATGCTGTGACGGATTGCCTTTTATATCTAAAAAATAGAAGATACCGCCATATTCTTTATCCCAGCCATATTCGATATGGCGTAAAGCCAAATCTTTTGCCCGTTCAATCAAAGCCCTATCACCGAGCCTATCACCCAAATCCATGATAAACCACATCGCTTCTATGACATGACCGGGGTTCAAATGCCGCCCCTCAAAACAATCCACAAAAGAACCATCGGGTGCAACATTTTCAAGAATTAAACCTGTTTTTTCATCGTAAAAAACCTCCATGACTTCATGGATACACCCTTTTATCAAATCATCAACCACTTTTGGTGGCAATAAATGCTCAATTTCAAGCGATAAATTGCATAAAATCATGGGCAAAGCAAAATTTTTCAAAGGTCGTGTCCCTTCTACCGCTTTGCTCCAATGTCGTTTTGGGTTATGTATTCTCTCTAAAATACTATAAAAAGTAGTGAGTGCAATGTCTGCATATCGTTGTTCGCCTGTAGCTTTAAAAAGTTGCCCGAAGGCTTGCGTCGCAAAGCAATCTGAGAAAATATTATAAGGTTGCACCAAAGGTTTGCCTTCTCGGGTTAATGAAAAATACCATGTGCCGTCTTTAGAACGCCCATATTTTTCCATAAAATCAGCACCATGCAACGCAAAATCCAACCACTCTTGTCGCTTTTCAAATTTATTGTACAGCATTGAAAACATCCATACTTGCCGCCCTTGCAACCACATAAATTTATCGCTATCGAAAACAGTTCCGTCTTGATTGAGGCAAGTAAAGTACCCCCCCTCAGTATCACGGCTGTTTTTGAGCCAAAAAGGAACAACATTGTCGAGCAATTCGTGTTTATATTGCTCTGCCAATTTTTTAATTTGG
>JANMYC010000970.1:0-1898 GCA_031381715.1 Saprospiraceae bacterium | reverse complement strand
GATTAAAACAACCCCATTAGCTGCTTGTGCACCATAAATAGCAGCAGTGGCTGGATCCTTGAGTACATCTATGGATTCGATATCGTTTGTGTTCAAAAAAGCAAGCGGATTTGTATTGACATTTCCACCACCATCACCCCTATTATTTAATGGAACTCCGTCCACTACATATAATGGGTCGTTACCCGCTGAAATTGAGCCAACACCTCTAATTCGTACTTGAACAGAACCACCTGGCACTCCATTTGCAGAACTGATTTGTACACCAGCCATACGCCCTTGCATTGCTTTATCAAAACTTTGCATTGGCAAATTTTCGATAATTTCTCCTTTCACATTGGAATTAGCTCCAGTGGACTCTTTCTTTTTGTAAGATGTCCCGTATCCTACAACAACCACCTCATTTAAAAAACTATTTGTGGCTAGAGTTACGTCAATAGTAGTACGATTTCCTATAGTTTCTTCTAAAGGATCAAATCCTACAAATGAAAACACCAATGTCGTAGAACCTGGTGGTACTGATAGAGAATATGTTCCATCAATATCTGTAACTGTACCAACTGGAGTACCTTTCACTACTACTGTAGAACCGACCATAGGCTCTCCTTTGTCATCGACAACCTTCCCTTTAAGGTTAACTTGAGCCGTTATGGTTACTGCAAAAAGTACCATTGTGCTCAATAAGAGTAAAAACTTTTTTTTCATTCTGTGATTGGTTTAAAAATATCTAATAAAAATAAATAGCCATTTTAGGAAATATCAGTTTTAATCTTATCGGTCAAAAGACAATATGATCTACTTTATTTTCCGCTTATGTAAAATTCATCAACTTTATATGATTATTAAAATCACATAATTTGATATATATTTTAAACAATGTTTTGAAAAAACTAAACGTAAGAGTTCTTCGGAAAGAAACATAGATTGGATATTATAAAAAACGGGTTAACATCAAAGAGCAGATGTTATTCTAAGGTGGTTTTATTGCGTTGTCTTTTGTATTGAAGAATCCTGTTTAAAAATAAGGGCAAATCAACTTTAAAAACATGAAATTGGCGAAATACGTTTTATTATAAATCATAAAGAATGACTATATGACGTATGGATTAAAGTTTAACAAATATTAAAACGCTTGAAAAGAATAAATGCTGCTTTACTTTATCAAAAATGACAACAAATGTAAAAGTAATACTTTCAAATTAAAGCATCAAAGATTGAAAAGAAAAAGATAATAATATTTAAAATTGGACAAACATCTCATTTCTTCGATAATCCGCTAAAACTGTTTATTATTCCTCAACTTAGAGGCGAACGTAAAACCAATAACTTCGGCATTTTGTTTAGCTTTATTAGCAATTTTTCCTTCAAATAATTCATCTATGGTGGCACTGAAAGTCTGAATCCAACGTTCAAAATGGCGGTCGCCTATCTTTAAATGCCGGTGGGCATCAAATACATTCCCAATTTGCATCGGTTCGTCTAATAAAATAAAAGCCCAAAAGCCTACTATGCGAGGTGTGTGATGAACAAAATCCGTGTGTTCAAAATGGGGCGCCATCAAAGGGTCTTTCAACAATCTTGAATAGAAAAGTTGAACCAATACTTCTATATCTTCTCTATTTTCTATATCTCTTTTCATTTCAAACTTTTAAGAAGTTGAGCTAAAACAATTCCATACAATCTGTAATTCATAATTTTAATGATTAGCCGATTTTCAAAGTCTGAATATTCTCTACTAAACACTTTTTAATCAATCTCGTCTAACCTTTTTAACAAAAACATTGATACTACTGAATCTATAAGCAAGCCCCAACTCGGCAGTGGGGAAAAGGTAAAACCATTTTTTAAAAGGATACATGCCCGCCATCCCTCCTTTCAAATAAACCACCACTGGCTTG
>JANMYC010000935.1:0-1861 GCA_031381715.1 Saprospiraceae bacterium | reverse complement strand
TAGGTTCTAAGATTATTTTACCTTGTTGTGTTATGCTCTTTTTTTGGTTATCGTACTTTTTAGTCGAAAAATTACCTCCTAAAAGCTCTTGAATATGATTGGGCAGTTTAAAAGGTTGTTCAGTGATTGTTCCCAAATTATCGTAATGGCTAAAATCCTCTCGAATGGGTTTACCAAAGTTTACTAACTCTAAAGCATCAGGTAAAAAATTATTTTTTGTAGCGGATGTATAAGTCGTAGGAGTATTTTCATATACGCCTGAGCCTAAGAATTGCGGATAAATACGACGCCCGTATTCGTTTATTTTTAAGGCTTTATCAAAAGATAGCGGCTCATTATTATTAAGGTGAAAACCGATTATACCAACGCCCGTTTCATAAAAATTCAGAGAAATATCCTCTATTTCTAGTTCAAGTATATCGCCACCTAATATCTCAATTTTATACTTTGCACCTATTGGAAGTTTATAAGCATATTGTTTTTTGCTCACAGAACCATCGAAATCCAATGATAGTATGTCCCGTGCATAATCATGGAAGTAAGCATATTCGTTATAAGTGTTAAATGTAACTGATTCATTAATGCTATATTGAAATGCAAAAGGTATCCATACTTGACCATCAAGTGAGTCATGTACTTTTTCTAAGTTTTGTATAGGGTTGTATTCGCTGACTTTCGAGGTATCAACAGTCCATTTAAACGGAAACAAAAAAATATGGTGGCTGTAAAGAGTGTTTGTTGCTGACATTCGTTTTTTTGGTACGACAAAGTGTTGTCTTTTTGGTTAATTGTAGAATATAATATTCAAACATACAACTTATTCCGAAATTAAGTTCGTTTGTTATATATTTTTTTTACCCCTCAGTCGTATTCGCTTATTTTATGTTATAGTAGCCTTTCATTTGCTCCCATTCTGCGGAAAGTTGGGTGTTGAGTTGGTGGTAAATGATGGAATCCCCTTTGTATCTGCCATAAGATAAGTTGGTTTCGTAATCTGTGAGTAACTTTAGGGCAACGGGAACATCGGCGACTCCGAACTCCCTGTACATCAAGCCGTTAAAAAAGACTTTGAAATCTTCTAATATCTCATGGGTTTTTGTTTTAAAAAAGTAGAAATCTATGCAATTTTTAAGAAAATAACCAGAGAGTAAGCCTTGTAAGAGCGAAGTAAGAAGCGGGTTATTTTCAGAACCCAAATAGGCTACGCATAGAAAAATGATGAAAAACATTAGGTTTTTAAATCCGATGGTTTTGAACATCTCGTGGCTGATGCGCTCTGTAAACAGGCAGCTTTCAAAAGCATTGACGGATACTTTGTAGAAATTAGGCGATAAATTGTCATTGGAGAAATAGCCTTTTGAGTCTATACCAGTGAGCTTAGAGCCAAAAGAATTGTCAATAAATCCTTTACGCCTTGTGTGTTCGGCAGAAATATAATATCTATCACAGACTATTTCTAAGGCGAAATAAATCGGAATCAATAAAAAACCCAATAAATTGCTCACTTTTACAAACCAAGCGAAACTCTCGATTTGGACTAAACTACTGAGGGGGGGTATAATTGAAGATACCAATAACATCCAAAAAACTCTATCGCTCCATATCTGCCATCGTTTCAAAATTTGGAAATCGGTTTCGTGGGGGACTACTATTTCCCTGTCTTGTGTTAGAGCGGTCATAAAGTGGTGCTTGTTTACTTTTATTTTAATAATGATGCTGATTTTACATCCCAAAGTTATGTAAAATTTTAGACATACTAAAAAATGATATTCATTTTTAATTGAAAATTTGCTGCATTTTCGATTATCAAGATGATAAATTCTCTATGCGAATTATCTCGTGCTCTAAAAAATCTCGAAGC
>JANMYC010000898.1:0-3412 GCA_031381715.1 Saprospiraceae bacterium | reverse complement strand
CCGCCCACAGACTAGAGCGATTTGGCTTTGGGTGGAGCGTTTAGTGGTGCCAAAGTTAAAATATAAATATACTGTCAGTCAGAGTGTGGCGGATGAGTTTTTTAGGCGATATGGCAGCCGGTTTGAGGTGATTAGGAATTTACCCAATTTCACAGAACCATCACCGCCTCCGACGTCTATCCCTTCTTTGCCAATAATCCTATATCAAGGAAATCTGAATGAAGGTAGAGGTTTAGAAACTGCCGTTGAAGCTATGCAATATATCGAAAACGCAGTGTTTTGGATAGCTGGAGACGGTGATTTAGGTCCTGCTTTGAGGGGAATGGTTAATGAGTTAGAGTTGGAATCTAAAGTTACATTTTTAGGGTATGTGCAGCCCAAGGATTTAGCTTCTGTTACTCAGAAAGCAACCATAGGCATACATATTTCCGAAGACAAAGGTCTAAGTTATCAATTTTCATTAGCCAACAAATTCCTCGATTACATTCAAGCGGGTGTACCCCAAATTTGTACACAATTCATTGAATATCAAAGACTTAATGACGAATACGAGGTTGCTGTTTTAATAAAAAAAACAGATGTTCAATTACTCGTGGAAGCGATCCAACATCTCCTCTCAGACCCTATTTTTTATAATCGGTTGAAACAAAACTGCATAGAAGCGGCAAAAACCCTAAACTGGGAGAATGAAGAAAAAAAGCTGATTCAGTTTTATGGATTATTGATTATTGATTATTGCGCATATAAATTGCCATCTCAATAATCAATAATCAATAATCAATAATCAAAACTATCTCCCACCCGAAGCGATTAAAGCTTCTGAAGGTCGGCTATAATCAAACTGAGATGTTTTTTCAAAAATACTTGGAATGTATATTCTGAGCTTCACTGTTTCTTTACAAATAAGCCCTTTGTTTTTTAACAATGGACGTGCCTGTTGTACTTGTTTTAACGTTGAAATTGCTGGAACTTCAGTATCAAAAGTATAGTTGTATCTTCCTTCACGAATTATAATTCCTAATAAATCCATATTGCCATTATCAAGACGAGTTGAAGTCTCAATCATGATTTTATTTTCGTGTTGCCACGGAATGACTTCAAAAGAATCATTCAGACGAAAATGAAGCACATTGGCGGAATCGTTAATGTATAAATATTGGTAAATAACGCGTTCAACTTGAGCTGTTGAATGGGTGGAATAGAGAAATGAAGCACAAAATGCCAGTAATGTAAAAGTAAATTTCATGGTGAACAATTATAAGTTTGATTAATTTATATTGTTACAAAATTATGACAATTTTGAAGGTTTTACAATACTCCATTCGTGGTATATAACATATAAAAAATAAAGCCTCTCATACCCGCAAAGTTGTAAATTGCTTGATACTGAAAGGCTTTGTTTGGTACGAAATAAATATCTTAAAATTACACCATTTAAGTAGTTGGGCTAAAATAATCGACAATTTGTAAATACTTAAAAATCATGGATTTATCTTAGCTACAATTTTATTTTTGGAATCTGTATTTCTCAATACAGTTACATTCTTTGGAACGTAAACCATAAATAGAATATTTTCTTTTAGCTCAGTACCATTCAATTTTACAGGATTTGCTAAATTCGGTGCGGTCAATGTAAGGTCTTGTAAACTTAAATCAGATTTCAACATGTAACGGCCTGACTCAGCTAAAGCTTTTAAAGTAGCATCCGTGGTGGACACGTTTACTGTCATCTGGATTCGTACAACATCATTATCCCAAGTTGCGGTTTGGATATTGTCACCAAGATTAAGAACAACTGTTTGCCTACCCATGAGATTAAAAGACTTAACAAAGGTCTTTTCGGCTTGCCCTGTTGCGGCGTTAAAAAGGAGCAACAGAGGCAGAATGAGTAATGTAGATCGTATTGTCATAACTACCTCCTTTTTTTTAAATTCACCTTAAATTTAGGTATTTTCTATGAATTAAACAAATTTTTGGCAAAATTTTTTTAATTTATTTTATAAAAATTTAAATTTATAACTCGCTGATTTTCAGTATTTATAAAAATAATAATGTTAAAATGATGCCAAAATCTTGTGAATTTTAATTTGTTAATTTTTCTTTAAAAAAAAGCTACAACACTTTATGGATTATTACCCCCTCAGTATTTTCTCGTGTTCGGGTTTCTTCAACGCTTATTTTCATGATTTGAGCGCGTATTTGAATAAGTTTTTCATCCGTTTCACTTTGTCGAATACTGATTTTGATGACACCATTTTCATTAAAATCTTGACTTATAATATTGATATTCAACTTTTTAAGCGCATTCATCACATTAGGCATTTTATCGTATTCGAAAATTATTTCAAATGTATCTTCAATGACTTTTTCAATAATCTCAGCATTTCTGAGTGCCTCAGCCGTGCTTTCTCGATATGCCTCAATCAAACCCGAAGTCCCTAAAAGTGTCCCACCAAAATATCGCACCACTATAACGCCCACATTTGTTAAGCCAAAACTATCTATCTGACCCAATATTGGGCGCCCCGCCGTGCCGCTCGGTTCACCGTCATCGTTGGCTCGATAGCGGTTACTGTCCATACCCAAGCGCCACGCAAAGCAATGGTGTCGTGCCTTAGGGTGTTCCTTTTTTAATTTTTCTAAAAACGCCGTGAAATCCGCTTCTATACTGAGGGGGTAAGCATAGGCTATGAATTTTGAGCCCCTATCCTTGTATTCCGCCATGCTTTCTTTTGAAAGCGTTTTATAGGTATCTATCACACTATCTTTGAATTATTTATTATACACAAGAGTGCCCGCCACAATATCATGGATAGTTTGCTTATTGGATGTCCCCAATTGACTAAAGCCGTCAACTAAAGAATATAAAAGCCCTATGTTAAAAGGAATGTAACTTGGTAGAGTCCTTACCCAAAATCTTACGGAAGCTTTGCCAAAAGTTAATTTCTGACCCAGCATATCTGTCACGATTAATCCCATAGCCATTTTACCAAGAGTCCCTTGTTTGTCACTTGATTCCATGAGCGCATAATAAAGCCATTGAGCTACTGCAATGACTATGATGAAGAAATAATATTTAATTAAAACGTTTTCTTCAGTTATTCCTTCAAGCGCCTCGGAATCTTGAGAAAGGATTGCTTCAATGTATTGAAAACCTCCAGCCGCAAAAAAAACTAAAACTACAAGAAAAATAATGATAAACGCATCAATCAAAAGCGCTCCAAGTCTTTGACCAAATGAAGCCAATTGACCCATTTCCTTTACTTCCGCAAATGATTCATCTAAAAGTTGATTATCCATTTTTTAATGTTTTAATGATTAAATAAGTAGGTTATCTTAAATAATCGACAATTCTCAAGTTCGCCCCCATGCCCCCAAAGGGGGATTATACCTCAAAAAGGTGAAAATATCG
>JANMYC010000891.1:0-1796 GCA_031381715.1 Saprospiraceae bacterium | reverse complement strand
TTTTGTAGAAAATATACTGAGGGGTCATTTTCCAAAGAAAAAATCAAAAGCAATTTGCGCCATATTTATATCGCGAATGGATTTTCCAATCATTGCGGGCGGTGGCGTTTTTGTGGGTACACTCACCATTTTCAACTCTTATCAATCGAATATCGTATTTTTTGGTGGTCAGAGAGAACTGAGTTGCCGTAGTGCCGTCTTCTTTGTCTATATCAGGAAAATCAAATTTCACTGCTTTTGAAAAGTCTTTTTTTGCCAAATTTGCCCAATAGTTCATAGTTTCATCAGTAGAAAGGACATTGCCCCGTTTTGCTCCACCCGTCATCACGACTTCACCACCATTATAAGGATTGATTTTGTCGCCCGTGCCGTTAATGACCATCATTGAAACTGGTGTATTTGTCGCTGTGCAATCATCATTGGAGGGTGTCGGCAAACCAGCACTGACTGCCACGTATTTTTTGAACAAATGGGGTCTTTCTTTCGCCAATTTGAATACTTCATGTCCCCCGTTTGAATGTCCGACCACAAACACTTGCTTTCGATTGACGCGGTATTTTTGAACAAAATAATCAATCATTTTTTCAAAAAACGTATTGTCATCAATGTTCAAAAGATTTGCTTCAAAATTGGCTTCTTTTCGGCACTCATTCCAATGGTCTTTGTAGCCATTCGGGTACACCACAATGATATCTCCTTGTGCATCTGCCAATTTACTAAACCAATGTTCCGTAAATTGCGAAATGCGTTGACCACTACCACCTGAACCATGCAGTATAAATATCAACTTAGGTTTTTTAGGCAGATTTTGAAGTGTATGGTACAAAAAACTACGGCTGTATGCGCCAATTTGCATAGAATCAGCCTGTAAAGTTTCGTACACATTTTGGCTTAAAAGCGTTATTTGGGCTATAAAAATAGCCAAGAAGGTTGTGCAAAATTTATTCATTGTTGTTTGTTTTAGTAAAAATACTGAGGGGTATCAATGTGCAAATAGAGACAGCCGTTTAAAGCTGCCTCTACTGCTCACCAAATATGTATGAAAAAAACGCTTTTAAAACTTATAAGTTGCCGTCAAAAAATACGCGCGTGGCATAACAGATAAAGTTGAATAGACGGCATTCGGATTTGCATCAAGTGCTGCCTTTGTAAAGCCTTGCGTGTCCAATGAAGCAGGGAAACCACCTGGGGCTGCCCAACTCATGACCCCATAAGTATTCAACACATTATTGATAGACGCATTGAGTTGGATACGTTTTGAAATAGTATAACCCATGTTTAAATCAAATGCACTGAACGCAGGGAGTTGGAAAGCATTGCCCACATTTGCCCAACGTTTGCCCATATACTGATAATTGATAGAGGCAAAGAAATCACCCGCCGTGTAAGTTGGCGTAATCACTATCATTGTACCGATGTTGTCGTTCTTTTTGCCATGATAGCTTACTTTTTCATCATCGGCAGACCCGTTTGTTTTAGCCAAATAAACAGAGAACGAATCGGCTACCGAGTTTTGGAAAGTCGCCACTGCTCGAATACTGAAGTTCTTAGTTAATACCGCATTGCCCTCTAACTCCAAACCTGTTGTGCGAATTTTTTGATATACGCGCGGAGGTGCGTAATAAGTCAAGTCAGCATTTTGGAAAATTTGGAAGTTCGGAACATTGCTCGCTAAAGGTATCCGTTCGAGCAAATACAGCTTTGCGTAATTACGGCATAATATAGCCATTAACAACCCTTTTTCAGGTAAAAGGTATGCTATCAATTTCAGGTTTAAGTTCAACTAATTCAAATTA
>JANMYC010000858.1:0-3225 GCA_031381715.1 Saprospiraceae bacterium | reverse complement strand
GTCGATTGTGGAAACTGGCAACAGCAATGTGCGTTGGGAAACCACCACACAGACCAATTTCGGTATGGATTTAAGCCTTTGGAAAGACCGTTTATCACTTGTCGCTGATGTTTTTAATAAAAAAACGGATGATATTTTAGTGCGGGTACCCGTGCCACAAGCAGGCGGCTCTGAACGTCCGCCTTATGTGAACGCTGGTTCAGTTGAAAATAAGGGTGTTGAATTGGGGCTGATTTATAAAAATAAAATTAAAGATTTTAATTATGTCATAGGCGCTAATATCTCCTCCATTAAAAATAAAGTGTTGTCCATTGCCGGAAGTGAGCCGATTTTGGGCGGTTTTGGCTTATCCGATGGGCCTCTTACACGCACTGAAGCGGGTTATCCAATTGGCTCTTTTTATTTATGGAAAATGTTGGGCATTTTTCAAACCCAAGCCGAAATAGATAAAAGTCCTTTTCAAACTGTGGACACTCGCCCCGGAGATGTCAAATTCGCTGATTTAAATGGTGATAATAAAATTGATGATAAAGACCGCGCACACGCTGGCAAACCATTTCCTGATTTTACTTATGGTTTAAATATCAGTTTGACGTGGAAAAATTTTGATTTTTCTCTTTTAGCGCAAGGCATTCAAGGCAATGATGTCTATTTTCTGAATGGCAATTTTGCTTATGAAACGCAATCAAGGGGTTTTAATTCTTACGAAAAAGTCCTTGAAAGGTGGACGCCGACCAATACCAATACCAATATTCCAAAAGTCAGTCTTGACGACCGCAATGGCAATCGCCGCTCATCTACGCGCTGGATAGAAGATGGCTCTTATTTCAGAATCCGTAATATCACTTTAGGCTATAACCTTAAAAATGCACTTAAATGGAACAGTGTTGAAGGGTTGAGACTATACGTTACGGCTCAAAATGCCTTCACTTGGACAAAATATCCGGGTTTAGACCCTGAAATCCAAGCAAATGCGAATGACACGCGTGGTTTAGGGCTTTCCTCTGACTTGGCTGTGGGTATTGATTGGGGTACTGTCCCGGCGCCACGGACATTTATTGTAGGGCTGAAATTGGATTTTTAAAACAAGAATATTATGAAAAAAACAATGATAAAATATATACTCTTCACAACTGTCCTTTTTTTCACAGCATGTAAAGGCTTTTTGGACAAAGACCCCATTGCCACATTGGATGCGGGTTCTTTTTTCCAAACGCAAGACGATGCTATCCAAGCCATTAATGCCGCTTATAAGCCTTTGACATTTAGCAATACCAATAATAATTTTTATTGGGCATTCGGCACTTTAGCAAGTGATGAAGCTATTGTGGGTGGCGATGGTTCAAGGTCTGGGCTTGCTGAATTGGATGCATTGACGCATACACCCCGAACTGATGAAATCAATAGTTTTTGGAAACTACAATACAGCGGCATCATACAAAGCAACCTTGTTTTAGACAAAATCAAGACTATTTCATTTGATAAAACAACTCAAAGCCGCATTACAGGTGAAGCGCTTTTCCTGCGCTCGTATTACTATTTTTCACTGACGCAAGTGTTTTGCGACGTGCCATTGTTTACAAGCATCGTTTCACCCGATAAATTGAAAGCACCCCGCACCCCTAAATCGGAAATTTATAATCAAATATTAATTGATTGTGACCGAGCGGCTGATTTGCTACCCCCTCAGTATTCGACGGCTGATGTGGGTCGAGCAACAAAAGGAGCTGCTTTGGCTTTGGCTGCAAAAGTGTGTATTTATCAAAAAAATTGGGCTAAAGCATTGGAGTATGTAGCTAAAGTGAAAGCCTTGAATATTTATGGTTTGATGCCCAATTATGCCGATAATTTTAGTAAAAAGACCCAAAATAATAAAGAATCCGTTTGGGAAATCCAACATACCAATTTGGAATTAGGCGTTGGTAATTCCTTAAATCAATGGTGGAATTCTAAAAAAATAGTCGGTGGTTACGGCTTTGCAGAAGCAACTGAATCCTTTGTCAATGCTTTTGAAACCGATGACCCACGCCGAAAATTCACCGTTGCATCCAATAACGAAGATTATTTTGGAACGGTTTATAAAAACTCCTTTTCATCTACTCGTTACAGCCCTCGGAAATATTTACAAGCCGATACTACCGTCACTCAAAAAGCCGATGGCGATATCAACTATACAGCCATTCGCTTTGCAGAGGTTTTGCTTTGGGAAGCAGAAGCTTTAGCCGAATTGGGTCGCGTTACTGAGGGGGGTGTTCCGCTTGAAACGGTTCGGTCACGCGCTCGCCTGCAAGCTACAAATCCATTGACCGCCTTGCCCCGCATCACAACAACCGATAAAGCAGCAATGATTGACGCCATTCGCCACGAACGACAGGTGGAATTGGGCTTTGAAATGCACCGCTATTTTGATTTGGTGCGCTGGGGTATAGCTGCAAAAGCGATACCTGAATTTAAAGTGGGCAAACATGAGGTTTTCCCTTTGCCGCAAATAGAAATGGATTTGAATCCGAGTTTGGTGCAAAATCCGAATTATTGAGTTGAATTAGGATTTGTAGGATTTTAAAGATTAAAATAAGATAGTGAGATTCTCATGTTTTACATAGAAATAATCCTAAAACATCTTTAAAATCCTACAAATCCTAATTCAAATTTTACCTTTTTCCATTTAAAAAACAGGTTCTATGAAATTTATAACACCTTTTTTCATTATTGCGTTTCTTCTAAATTGCTCAATTTCAAGTAATTTACAAGGACAATCAAATCAGATTGCTGTGCAACGCATTGAAAAAATGCCTAACCTGCCCGCGCCTTATAATCTCAGAAATTGGAAACAAGCCGCTCGTCAATATGACTCATTTGTGTATGATGTGACAAAGACGGGGCAATATTTACCCCTTGTGTCAATCGGGGCGGCGGGTGTGAATTATCCTCAAAATAAAACGATAAAACTCTTGACTTACGTAGGCAGTCCATCGGGTAGTGAGGCGATTAATGTTTTGCCTTCGCTTGTGGGCGCAACCTTGGTGGGCAACGATAAAAGTAACCAATTTGGTCAAAATTGGCTGTTGATGAGTCAAGATTTTTTTAATAAAGCCAACTGTGAAAATATTTATCTCAACAATGCGGGTGCAAGTAGTGGTGGCGATTGGTGGTATGATTTGATGCCCAATGTCTTTTTTTATCAACTGTATGACCTCTATCCAAATGCAGGTATTGAGGCAAATA
>JANMYC010000616.1:0-1836 GCA_031381715.1 Saprospiraceae bacterium | reverse complement strand
TCCATTATCGGTGGTAACATCTGTAAATCCCCGTTGAAAATAAATACCTCCGACTATTGCGGTATTATTCGAAATAATATACTCAGCACCACCGCCAATACCCCAAGAAATATTGAAAAAACTCACTTCTTTAGTGATATTGATGCGCTCTTGGTCGAGGCTATTGGAGCCTATAATTGAGCCCTTGGAGCCTGATTTGAAACCTAAAGTCAATCCCGGTTCGGCAAAATAACGCGTGTGCGTACCATTTTCAGGTGTTCTTAGTTTTAATCCAAACGGAATTTCAACATAAGTTGTGCTGTATCTAAATTTCACATCGCGCGGAAACAAAGCGGAGTCGGCTCTGACTGTAGGTTTTATATCAAATTCGCCGTAAGAATCCGTCCAATATTTGCTCGGTGAATCGAACAATAAACGACCACCTGTATTGAAATGAAACCCAATACCCGTAGAAAAGGAATACGCTTGGCTAAAACGATTTTCCACGATTAAACCTAATTTAAGACCAGTAGCAGCACCTGAACCGCTTATTTTAGAACTGCTTGTGCTCATCCAGCTAAAAGATGGACTGGCTTGTATGCCAAAGTGCAAATCCTGCGCAATCGCTACACTCGCTAAACAGGCTATAATAGCCATTGATAAAAAAGTTTTTTTCATAATTTATTCCAGATTTTTAAAAAATTAACGAATAATCATAGCCTTTCATTTTAAAATTTTGTAGAATTTTGCTAAAATTAAAATTTATGAATCAAAGGTAAAGTCCATTCGTTTATATTTACAAAATTTTAAAGCTACCTTAGCTATACGTAAAATATTGATTTTCAGATAATTAAATATTCATAAAATATCGGTCTAATTTACAAACGACAACCCTTATGTCTAAGAAAAATAAAAAAAATACGCCAAGTGAGCCTATATCATCAAAAGGTACTATTAAGACAGAAAGCCGCAACATTCCCCCTATTCAAGCCCACAAAGGTACGGAAGGATTTTGGAAAAACACCCGTTTGCAAGCAATCATCATTTTTGCGTTTAGCTTTTTGCTCTACGCCAATACGCTGACCCACGATTTTTGTCAAGATGATGCCATTGTCATTACCGATAATATGTTCACTACACAAGGCGTGAGCGGCATCAACGGCATTTTGAGTTATGATACTTTTTTTGGCTTTTTTAAAGAATCTGGTAAAGCTGGCTTGGTAGCAGGTGGTCGATATCGTCCTTTTACCCTCGTCATGTTCGCTTTAGAGTATCAAATATTCGGTAAAACGCCTTTTATTGGGCATTTTATGAATGTCGTTTGGTTTGGTTTTACCTGCGTTTTACTCTATCTTTTACTATTAAAACTTTTAAAATACAAGGAGGAAGACAACGATAAAAATGACACCGATTACGCCTATTGGTTCGCTTTCATAGCTGCATTATTATTTGCAGCACACCCAATCCACACCGAAGCTGTAGCCAATATTAAAGGACGCGATGAGATTATGACACTTTTAGGTAGCCTCGCTGCCGTTTGGTTTTCCTTGAAGTTTTATGAAAAAGGGACTATTTTAAATGCAATAATAGCTTCTTTTTTATTTTTTATTGGCTTGATGTCCAAAGAAAATGCGATTACTTTTATCGTTATAGTACCCCTAATTTATTGGTTTTTTATTAAAACCGATTGGACAACGGCGTTCAAACAGACTGTACCATTCGCTATTTCCACCATTTTGTTTCTTTTACTGAGGGGGTCAATAATTGGTAACCAATTCACGGGACAGCAAAATGAATTGATGAATAATCCGTACCTCAAGCTTGTAGATGGGCAATATATTCCCTTTGATTTCAGTG
>JANMYC010000686.1:0-2149 GCA_031381715.1 Saprospiraceae bacterium | reverse complement strand
TGTGGCTTATTGGTCAATTCGAGCCGCGAAATTATTTATGCTTCCGATGGTTTGGATTTTGCGGAAAAGGCGCGCGTGGCGGCGTTGAAAGTACAAACGCAAATGGCGACAATTTTAGATAAAAGATTTAGTTAGTTGTTGGTTATTGGTTATTGATTGGCTTGAAAAGAAATATCAAAACGATTACAAGATAAGTTTTTGAAAGCCAATTAAATACATAACACACTAATTTTCAATTCAATAAATAACTTGATTTTTAATATAATTTTAATTAAATTGCATAAAAAATTCTTTTAAAATCAAGAATTTATTTTTTTTGGAATGAGGGTAAACTCTCCACAAGGTGTCTTGTTTACGTATTAACAAACTATAAACACTTTTACTGCGTACATTATAAAATAGAATTAAGAATAATTCGTCATATATAGACAAACGCTTTAATCAAGAATTAGCGGATTTTAAATTAAAATTAAGCTACTTTTTAAAATAAAAACGTCAAAAAAACATTCACCTGTATCTAAATCACCTGCTATGAAAAGCGCGCTACTGTTTTTTCTATCATTTATTAGTTTTGTAAAATCCGACCGTGATAAGCCTTGTGGAGAATGGTCACGCTATACCCAACAAGGGAATTGTCAAGTTTTTGTACGCCAATGCCCCGATTCACCCGTCAAGGAATTCAAAGTTTTAGATAAATTTTACGGTGATTTCAGTAAAATAGTGACCGTAATGGACGATGTGCAAACCACTCAGCGCATCAGTGAAACGTGTACCGAAGCCAGAATTATCAAAACTTTGAGCGCCAACGAAGTTGTTCAATATTTCTATTTCGATATGCCCATGGGCATTACCGATCGGGATATTTTAACGAAAAATATCACCTACCAAACGCCAACAGCCTATAAATCCATTTCAGAAATATATAACGACCCCTCAGTAGCGGAGCGAAAAGGCGTCATTCGCATGAAAAACGCCCGTTCCACTTTTTATTTTGAAAAACAAACGGATGGGTCTATCACAATGGAATACATCGCGCGGGCTGACCCAGAAGGTTGGGTGCCGATTTGGTTCGTGAATCTTTTGGCGGGTAAAGAAGCTTTAAAAATGACCGAAAAATTAAAAAAATCATTTCAATAATAGATTTTAGGCGACAGGTTAAAAAGGCGACAGGCGACAGTTAAATATTATTTAGCTGTCGCCTTTTTATTTAAATTTTAATATTTATCTTTGAAAAATCAGTAGTAAAATCAATCAATTACGAGCAACTCAAAAACATAAATAATTGAATATCAATAACTTATTTCAATTTTGCATTTTCAATTATCAATTAAACCGTATGATTCACAATCTTTCCACTACCCCCTCAGTAGCCAACCAATTTATCGCCGAATTGCGTGATGTCAATATTCAAAAAGACCGTATGCGCTTTCGGCACAACCTCGAACGATTGGGTGAAATATTGGCTTATGAATTGAGTAAATCGCTGCCCTTTCACACCGTCCCAACTGAAACGCCTTTGGGAACGGCACATATCGAAGTGCCGATTGAAGACCCCGTGATTGCGTGTATTTTACGGGCTGGTTTGCCGTTGCAAAAAGGCGTGATGAATGTATTTGATAAATCGGATATGGCTTTCGTTTCCGCTTATCGCAAGCACAATGAGGATGAAAGTTTTGAAATATGCGTACAATATATCGCTTGCCCGAGTATCCAAGACCGTGTTTTGATAGTTGCTGACCCGATGCTCGCCACTGGTCAATCAGCTGTGAAAGCCGTGGAGTTCCTATTGGCTTATGGTCAACCGAAATCGATTTATGTGGTTTCTGCCATCGCTTCTCAGCAAGGTGTGGATTATGTAAAGGCGCATCTGCCCGAAGCCTCCATTTGGGTCGGGGTGATTGACCCTGAGTTGACGCCTCATTCGTATATCGTGCCGGGATTAGGTGATGCGGGCGATTTGGCTTTTGGGGAGAAGGTGCAGCGGTGAAAAAAGGCTTTTTTGAAAATATTAAAATAGGCTTTTGGAAATATTAAATCGGCGGTTCTAAATCTTTTAAAAGCAGCTCAAAACCCTCTAAAACATTTTCACCAGAGAGGGTTTTATCAAATCCATTGACTTCTTCAACATCGCCATTGGCTCTGAAAATAT
>JANMYC010000680.1:0-5166 GCA_031381715.1 Saprospiraceae bacterium | reverse complement strand
TAGCGCAATACGACGAAAAAGGCTGTTTGACGGTTAAAAATATAAATGCACTTCGAGCTTTTGAAGGTAAAACGATTGGCACTACCGAATGGCTTGAAGTTTCGCAAGATATTATCAATAAATTTGCGGAGGCAACACTTGATTTTCAATGGATTCACTTGGATGTTGAACGGGCTAAATCTGAATCTCCTTTTGGGCGGACGGTGGCACACGGCTTGTTGTCACTCTCACTTTTGCCTTATTTTAATTACCAATTGTTAAAAATTGATTCCGCCAAATTGCTCGTGAATTATGGCTATAATAAAGTGCGCTTTATCAATCCTGTTTTATCGGGACATAAAATCCGTTTAAAAATGGTCTTGAAATACATTGAAAGTGATGCCAAAGGGCATAAAATAGTTTCGGATCAAATTATTGAAATTGAGGGCGTTTCTAAACCAGCGTGCATTGCGGAGTCCATTGCTTTGGTCATTGAATAATTTTTAAAATCCAATATTGGTATTTATTCAAGTTAAAAAGACATCAAAACCGAACATGGGGGGAACGTTTTTTTAAAACCATTTTAAATAAAATAAGTAAAAATGCGATTAAAAGATAAAATAGCCATTGTTACAGGTGGTGCTCGGGGAATAGGCAAAGCGACTGCCGAAGTTTTTACGAAAGAAGGTGCAACAGTCATTATTTGGGATATGCTTGATGAAGGTGAAAAAACGGCGAGCGATTTGCGAGCTGCTGGGTTTAATGTGGAATTTCAGAGACTCAGTGTAACCGATTTTCCGACTCTTGAAGCGGCGGCGCAAGGCATAGTGGATAAATACGGTAAAATTGATATTTTAATCAATAATGCGGGTATCACCCGTGATAAATCGTTTTTAAAAATGAGCCATACGGAATGGCAACAGGTGATAGATGTGAATTTGACGGGCGTTTTTAATTGTACAAAAGCAGTTGCACCACATATGGTAATGGCTAATTACGGACGGATTATCTGTACATCATCTATCGTAGGCGTGCATGGTGCATTTGGGCAAACTAATTATGCTGCTGCCAAAGCGGGTCTTATCGCTATGTGTCGCACATGGGCAAAAGAGTTGGGTTCAAAGGGCATTACTTCCAATGCCGTTGCGCCCGGGTTTATTCAAACGGATATGACGGATGCAATTCCTGCTGAAATTCGAGAGCAGCAAATTCGGGGTATTCCTGCCAGACGGATAGGCTTGCCAGAGGATATTGCTTATACGTATTTGTTTTTAGCTTCTGATGAGGCGTCTTATATCAATGGGCAGGTGATTGGGGTGAATGGTGGTGTGGCGCTCTAACCCCCTCAGTATTGAGGTGAAAAATGAGTGATTTTTGTAATTACTCAGCTATTCAGTCGCTTACGCTCCGTTTAGCCACTGACTACACTGAAATCGACTGATTTTACACTGATTTGTATGTACTTTTTTTAAAAATCACCGTAAAATCAGTCTTAATCAGGAAAATCAGTGGCTAAATGGAGCGTAAGCGACTATCTGAATAAGCGACGAATTTTTAACGTAAAAAAGCCCTTTACAGTGAGCAAAAGGCTTTTTTACATTAAAAATTGAGAAATATAACTATTCGAATATTAGACGAAACTTGGTTCAAGTTTTAAACTTGAACCAAGTTATTATCAACTCAACTATTTGCTACAAATTCTTTTTCTTCAATTCGCTCACTGCATAATCCGCAGCGCGGGCTGTCAATGCCATATAAGTCAAGGATGGATTCACACATGAAGCTGAAACCATACCTGCGCCATCCGTAACAAATACGTTTTTCACGCTGTGTACTTGGTTATTGCCGTTGAGTACAGAAGTTTTAGGGTCGCGACCCATGCGTGCTGTACCCATTTCGTGAATACCCAAACCAATATGCGTTGTTTTGCTGTTGTATGGGTTGATGTTTTTGAAACCGGCTGCTTCTAACATTTCAGCAGCATCATTCATCATATCTTCGCGCATTTTTAATTCATTATCACCGAATTCGGATTCAAATTCCAAAATAGGTAAGCCCCATTTGTCTTTCTTTTCACCTAAAACGAATCGGTTATTTGGATTTGGTAAAATTTCACCGAAACCACCAAAACCTACTGACCAAGCACCCGGTTGGGTCAAATCAGCTTTGAATTCAGCGCCAAAACCATCCATACTCGTGCCACGTCCCCAACCTGCACGGCTTGCTCCACCTTGATAGCCGAAGCCACGTAAATAATCACGCTTATCGCTGCCCCAGTTTCTGAAACGAGGAATGTATAAACCATTCGGGCGGCTTCCGAAATAATAATCTTCTACGTATCCTTCTACAGTTGCACTGGCACCGACACCCAGATGATGATCCATGATATTGCGACCTAACTGGTCACTTTCGTTACCCATACCGTTTTGAAAACGGTTGGATTTTGAATTCATTAGAAGCGAAGTAGAACCAATAGCCCCTGCATTTATAAAGATGATTTTAGCGTAATATTCAGTTACAGCTTTAGTGACTTGGTCAATCACTCTTACACCTACTGCTTTTTGCTTCTTCTCGTCATAAATGATTTCAGATGCGATGGCATTGTGAATCATTGTCAATTTTTTAGTTCTTGCAGCAGCGGGTAAAGTTGCTGATAATGAACTGAAATAGGCGCCATATGGGCAGCCGCGCATACATTTATTACGGAATTGGCAAGAGCCGCGACCAATGGCTGTGTGCTGAGCGCCCGGTTGAGTCAAATGTGCCACACGCCCGATGGTAACCGGGCGGTTCATTTTATTTTTCATGGCATTTTTAAAATGTACTTCGGGAGCGGTCATCGCCATTGGTGGTAAAAAATCGCTGTCTGGCAACACATCTAAGCCTTCGACTTGACCCGAAATACCCGCAAATTTTTCAACATAAGAATACCAAGGAGCCAGATCTTCGTAACGAATAGGCCAATCAACGGCAATACCGTCCTTGGCATTGGCTTCAAAATCAGCTTTATTCCAACGATAGGATTGACGACCCCAAAGCAGAGATTTACCGCCCGTGTGATAAGCTCGCAACCAGTCAAAACCGCCTTTTTTCTCGATATAAGGGTTTTGCTTATCGTTTTCAAATAGGTAACGGTGCTCTTCGTTTGCGGTGTAACCCGTGCGCATACCTGCCCAATACTCTTCGGCAGCCATATTATCGGGTCTGCCACGGTGAGCAAAGTCCCAAGGGTCTTTGTTCGCTGTTTCGTAGCCTTCGACATGTTTTATTTCACGACCACGTTCCAAAACCGCAACTTTTAATCCTTTTTCAGTCAATTCTTTGGCAGCCCATCCGCCTGAAATACCTGAGCCGACGACAATGGCATCGTAGGTATTCTTTTTTATAGCATCTATATTGATATTCATATTTTTTTAATTAATTAAGACCAATCAATAAATTATCAAAACTTACTTCGAGGTTTATACCCCCCCGAGTAATCGGGGCAGGCTCTCAGTATAACAGCATCAAAACCTAATGTAAATAAGCTTTTTGACCGGCTTTAATCTTAATAGGTTCAAATTTACCCGGAATCGGCTCATACTCAAAAGATGCTTTTACGCCTTGCTCGGAAGTAAAATATCCCAAAAGTGTCAATTCTTTCATCAAACGCCAGAAAGGAACGCCCTGCTTGCCGCTCATACTTTCTTTATCCACATTGTCACCCACCTTTACCTGCTTTACATTATAGGCTTTCATGAGCTCTTTGGTGTCGCTTTCCACTTGTTTCAAAGTAGCAATCTGCTCGTCTTTACTTTGGCTTAAGAAATTGACTTTCTCCAAACCAACAACACCCGCAAGGAAACTATTGTGCTCTGGCAACTTGTAACAATCATTGAGCATCATCTCAATAAAAGCTGGTACGCCCGCATCTTTAGCTCCTGCCGTGGTTGTTTTTGGAATAATATGTTCCGCTACTTCAGCCACAATTTTACGCTGTGCTTCAGTTAAAACAAAAGCACTGTCCAATAAAGAAGTGCTTTTTACTTTTCCAACTCTATCCATAGCACTAAGAGTCGGGGCCGATATTGTGCCACCCACCAAAATTGCTATCTTAGAAATCGCTTCTCTTCTATTCATTTAGTTATCAAAATTTTTACTGAAAAAAATATATTTCTGTAATAATTATAGAGTTAACATACTTCCCCAGATATAAACTTTTAATTCTGGATAAATGTTTTATTTGAAATAAAATTCGTCATTTCAAATACCGGGACAAGATAAATTTTATTTTTATAAACTTAAACGCCTTTTGATTTAAAAACGACAAAATGCAGTGACAGCATCCTTTAAAATAATGGAAGCTATTGGCTTAAAAGATATTTTTGAATTCAAATTCTCTTAAAACCGCCCATTCTTTTCCATTTTTCTGTTCAATAAGGCTTATTTTTGTAAATGTTATTTTTGAAGGGAGTTCCATTTTTTCAATTTTATTAAAAATAGAATCCGTGCAATTTGAGTTTCTCGGGTGCATTAAAGTGATGTGAGGTTGATGGTTTCTTGGTTTTTCAATTATCCCTTTTAAAATAGTTTTTCTCAAATTTTGAAATTGTTCGTTTTCACCAATTGCTGGTATCAAAACACCTTTCCCATCCGAAAATCGGGTGATATCTCCAAAGTTAATAGTGACAGAATTCATTTCACATTTTGCCAAATTAAGAATCACATCTTCAATTTGAGTCAATTCGTCTTCTCTGCAAAGTGTTGCATGGGCTTTAATCAACGCATATTGCTCAGGATTGAATTCCTGCCGAATTTTCTCAATTTGTCCCAATGCATTTTCATCAATGAAAAGTGTTAGCTGGATTCTTTTTTGACTCATTTTATGGTATTTGTTGAGGTTAGATGTTTTAAGTCAGATAATATTTTAAGCCCCCTCAGTAATTCAAGGCAAATTAAGTATTTTAGATTGGGAAAGTATTCAATTTTTTCTTTTTCACAAATTCTATGCTACACATCTAAATTTCGCACTCCTTTCACACCCCCTCAGTATATCCACGATTTTTCTCTACGGGCTCTGTGAAATTGATAAAAAATTAAAATTAAATTATTTTTATAGATTTTATCTATAAGTACATAAGATAATTAATTGAAAATTGTTATCGTGAAGTTTGTAAATTTGCCCATCTCAATAACTAAAATTGATAA
>JANMYC010000677.1:0-1587 GCA_031381715.1 Saprospiraceae bacterium | reverse complement strand
TATATCGACTATGTCAGAGTATATAAAAACGTATCAAAACAATGATTTTAGGGTAATTTACTTAGGCGTAAATTGATTGCCTTGAAATAAGGCGTGAAACAAAAAATAATATATCCAAACCTGCCTTTGTCGGCAGACAGGTTGGTTATTATATTTTCTTTAATCAAGGCAAATTTTTCGAGAAATAATGGATTAGGGACAAAGTATAAAATAAACTACCCAACTTGACAATTCTATTTCCTTTACTCAGCGTTAAATCCTTTTTAAATAGTTTACTATTCCTCAAAGAATTTGCCTTAATCAAAGAAAATATAATAGCCAATTTGGGTAGTTTATTTTTTACTTTGTCCCTTATTTAAGAAGAATTTAACGCAGAGTAAAGGAAATAGAGTGACTAAGTTGGGTAGATTATTTTTTGTTTCACGCCTAAAACCCAAAACTCGAAACTGAATACCCCTCAGTATTTTGCACCTTTTTCATGGGAACGTTCCCGCAAATTGGGAACGTTCCCACGAAAAATAGGCTTTTATAAATATACTTGCCCTTTTTATGTATATTAGGTTTGTTAAAATGTATCCAACTATCTAAGTTAAACAACTAAACTCATTTATGTATGAATTTTAAAGTTTTTAAATTTGAAAATAGAGCATTGTCTTTACAACGTATGCTATGGGTTATGCTACTTGTCTTCAATGTGACGACCTACTCCCCACAAATCTACGCTAACAATTCGAAAGTTGCGATTGACATTACAGGCACTATCCTCGATGCCGAGAATGATGACCCAATACCGGGTGTTAGTATTATTGTTGAAAATACCACGCAAGGTACAATCACTGATGAAAATGGTAAATTTTCGCTCAAAGTAGCCGATAAAAACACTGTTTTACTCATTTCTTTTGTCGGTTATGAAACACAGCGCATTGTGGTAGGCGACCAAACCAATTTTACTATCAGCCTTGTATCAGGTAAAACGCTTGACGAAGTAGTCGTTATTGGTTATGGTGAAGCAAAAAAATCGGATTTGACGGGTTCCGTAGGGCAAATTAAGACTAAAACGGTTGAAGAAAGCGGTTATGCCAATTTCCAACAAGCGATTGCGGGTAAAGTAGCGGGCGTAGTTGTGAGCGAAACTTCAGGGCAACCGGGCTCAGCTTTGACTATTGAAATTCGTGGGGCAAGCTCATTGAATTTTTCAACACAACCTTTATATGTCATTGATGGCATTCCTTTGGAAGACCCCAATGTAGGGTCTTTGAATAACAATGCCTACCTTGCAGGTGTTACAGCAGCAAGCCCTTTGGCGGCTATCAATCCGAATGATATTGCCAGCTTGGAGATACTAAAAGATGCTTCGGCAACCGCTATTTATGGAGCAAGAGCTTCAAATGGCGTTGTAATCATCACAACAAAGCGTGGAAAAGCAAATGAATCTAAAATTACTTATGATACTTACTTTGGTTATCAGGAAGTTCCAAAGAAATTGGCAGTCATGAATTTGAGAGAGTTTGCAAAATTCGCTAATGAAACTCGTTTAGATAATTCACAACCATTGAACGAAGAATTTGCCAATCCAAATATTTTAGG
>JANMYC010000673.1:0-3191 GCA_031381715.1 Saprospiraceae bacterium | reverse complement strand
CTTCAAAAAGGTGCACAACCTACCGATACTGTACACGCTATTTTGCGTTTCAAAGGCGTGATGTACCGTAAGCATTTAACTCGTGGCGTAACTAAAGGTTCTTTAACTGCTGAGCAAGCTATGGAAAAATATACTGCTTGGATTGATGTTAAAGAGAAGAAAATATCAGACACAGTTGCTAAGACTGCGGCAGATAAAAAAGCTTTTGCAGAATCAATATTCGGTAAGCCTAAGCCTAAGGCAGTGGTTATTCCAGAAGTTGTAGAGGAGCCAGTAGCAGAGGTTATCGAAGAGGCTGTTGTAGAAGTTACACCTGAGCCAGTTGTAGAAGCTATTGCTGAACCAATTGTAGAAGTTGCACCTGAGCCAGTTGTAGAAGAAGTTGTTGCTGCAGAGCCGATAGCAGAAGCTGTAGTTGAACCAACTGCAGAAGTTGTTGCAGAGCCAGTTGTAGAAGCTACTACAGATGAAACACCAGTAGCTGAATAATTAATTGATTTTCATTTGCTTTTGTAATAAAATATTTTTTAATTTGTGACATATTTTTAAGAAAAAAATATTGTTTAATTCTTACAGACCTGATGTAGCCGATTGTTGCTCCATCAGGTTTGTATTTAAAATAGATAAGCTATGCTGGACTTAAATGAAAAGTATCTCTCCAAATTACAGAAAATAGCAGAGGATATTCAGAACTCGGAGCTTTTAGTACAATACATGGAAACGGAAGAAGAAGCAGAGTATAAAGCTCTTTGCGATGCTTTTGAATCTAAAATATTTAAAATATATATTGAGGTTGCAGCCAATGATCCCCTGCAATTGATATCCTTAGAGCGTATCCTTTTGAATTCTTATTTCGAAGGATTGTTCCTACCTAAGATTTTAGGCTATTCTATACTGAGGGGTCAAGTCAACAATCAGTACAAGTACACGCGCCCACAGGATCATTTCAAAGAAATTTTGAACGCCATTCTTGAATCATCTAATTTTGAATACATCAAAAAAAGAATTGGACAAACTGTTCAAGTCGGTTTTGCGGTGTCGAGTGATATTTGGATTACTGACTTTATCAATTCTATAGCTAATAAGCGATTGAGATATTACCTTCAGAGTAACAAATTGGATAAATATCGCGAAATTAAGGAGCGTGAAATAGCTTATAAGCGATATAAGGCTCAGTTTTCTAAGGACAATTACTTGACGGCTGATTTTCCCGCTACTTTTTCGGAACTTAAAGTTGAATATCCTGAATTACAAACATTTTTGATGTACAGAGTAGGTAAGGGTTTGGATAATTCAAGCCTTAATCAATATATTGTAGATGCTGTAAAAAATGATGCATTTTTTAATACCAATGAGCATATTCAGTTAATGTGTTTTGCAATGAACTTCTTTGATTTATCCGAGTCGGATAGCGCAGAAGTGTCGCGTATTTTTAATAAGCTCAGAGTGGAAATACCTGAATTTACTGAAAAATACTTGTCTTACATCATTGAAATGCATCAAGAACATTTTGAGTTGGACGGTAAAGCTGAATTGAAGGCTTCTTCTATGGTTGACAAATCTATTGATGACGAAATTTCAGCGTTTTATAATATTGCGGACGTGGTTCACACAAAAGGTTATGTTTCTCAAGAGGTAATGGAAGCTGTAAAGCAGTTTTATAACAGTCACGAGGGACTTTCTACTATTAATGAGTGTGTGCGCCGTATGATTTTTGGTTATTTGTACCGCTTTATTACCAACCTTAAAGAGAAAGAATACACTGAATATTTCAATATTTCAAAAATATACATTTCATACATCAATATTTTTGGAAATGAATTGTTTAGCCAAAATATCAGAGATATATCGATGGAATACATGCGTAAATGTTTGATTAAGTTCACGGACAAGCGTGCTCGCGATTATCAAGATGTTAAAAAATTCATTTCAGGCACCTTCGTTGATTTACACTTTATAAAAGAGAAAGAGGTTGTCGAGATGTTTAAAACGAGAAGAAAAAGAAAAGATGCTTAATGGCGTTCTCAATATTTAGGATACAAAAAACGGTAGCTCATTCTTTATGAGTTACCGTTTTTTATTTACACTACTTTTTAAAACCTTTAAAATATCGGCTTACTAATATAAGTTTTTTAGTAAAAAAAATTAACACAAAATATTGACAATCAATTATTTGTAAAAATCAATGACTATCAATTCAACGTTTTTGAAGCTTTCCAAATATCAGAAGTGTCTATTTTTACCTTTACTAAATAACCTAACTTTGTGTAAGTTACAAATTACATTTTTTATAAAATGAAAACTTGTGCCGCCCATTTTCATTATGGTTTTATACTTAGTTAGGCGACTTAACCTGATAATTTAAAATGCAAAAACTATCTACATAAAAATTTAATTTTTACTAACGACGTGGTAAAAAAAATCGTTCTGTGTAATAGCAGTTCGATTTTTTTTTTATTTTGCAGCGGGGACAAAGCCCAATGATACGGAATTGACACAATGCCTCACGTTTTTAGGAGTAAAACGTTCTCCTTTGAAAACGTGCCCCAAATGCCCGCCACAATTTGCACAAACTATTTCTACTCTATAGCCATCTGCATCAGGTACGTATTTAATAGCACCTTCTATTTCATCGTCAAAAGAGGGCCAGCCGCAGCCACTGTCGAACTTGGATTCTGAGCGATACAGCGGCGCGTCGCAACGACGACAAATGTAAGCGCCTGCTTCGTAATGCTTGTTGAATTTACCCGTATTCGGATATTCTGTGCCTTTATACACGATTACTCTTTCCTCTTCTTTTGTGAGCTCGTTGAATTTTACCTTGTTTTCCATATTATTTTATCTGATAAATTATTGAACAATGAGGTGTACCCCATAGATTGGACAGAAGGCAGGCAAATTACTAATTGAACAGATACTAAAAAAACAAATATTGTTTCAGAGCGAAGAGCCACAAGAAGTAGCCCTTCTGCAATGAAGCGATTTGTCTTGTCCACATCAAAAATATGCATAAGTGTTGAAAAAAACAAGCATTTTGAGAAAATTACCATTTATAAATTTCAGACGGTAATTGATAGCCTAAACTTGAATGTTTTTGTTTATAACAATGTTTGAACACATAATTTTCGATGCCATCATAGAGTTTTGGCGGTGTTTCAAAAGCATGTAAATAGATGCAATTATATTTAATA
>JANMYC010000665.1:0-2630 GCA_031381715.1 Saprospiraceae bacterium | reverse complement strand
CAATTGTCTGAACTGGTGGTCGCATGTCTGGGCATAAATAATTTTCAATTGCTTCATGGGGAGTTGCTTCTTCTAACATATCATTTGTTCCACCTGTTACAATATAAGCTCTTACAGAAATTGTATTATTTTTCATTGTTTTGCGATTCTTGTTGATAGATAATTTGATAAATTTGTACTAAAATGCTACTTCACAATCACAACAGGCCCCAGCAAACCAGAAGGTAAAACCGTCCATGCATGCGTTATCGTAATATTAGTTTTAGTAAAACGCTGATTTTGCGGTTTGTCTCTATCACCAACCAAACGGTTGCGCCACGTATTAACCACTTCTATCTCCAATTGATTGCCCTTTTTCTTTAAAAGACCACTGACATTGACACGATAAGGTGGACACCACAACAGACCTAAATCTTTGCCATTCAATTTTACCCGTGCGATGCCGATATCTTTGACTTTTCCTAAATCAAGAAAAAGGTCGCCTTTTATCGCTTTTGTATTAAATGTATTGGTATAAAGGGCTTTGCCTGAATAGTATTTAATGCCCTCGTCGGGATGTTCTGTCCAACTGATGAGTTCGTCCATTTTAATAGTAGATCCGCCCCATTTAGGGTCGAACTTGACCGTCCATGCAGTGTTTATACTATCAATTGCTGTAAATTTAGCAAAATTTGCTTTTAATACTGAGGGGGGCTTTACAATGTTTAGATTGGGCATTTGAGTTTCAAGTAGCTTTTCTACCTTGCTTAATTCTTTTCTAAAAACAACGAATATTGACCCATTGGGATTGAAAGAAAGCGGAATAAATGTCTGCCCATTTTTTTTATAAAATGAAGTGGCAGGTCGGCTTTCACCCGTAACAGCATCCCATAATTCGGGCTGCTTATCCGTTATTCTGAAAGCGGCGGTAACAGTTGTGGCTTCTTTATTTTGACTGCTGATAAAATAATAATCTACATCGGGCAATTCTCGATGAACATAATCATAAACGGTATTCGGTTGTTTTTCTGAAAAAACACAATCGGCTGTTACCCCCTCAGTATTTAAGACTTCTTTTGCGGTTTTTCCCCAAATTACGCGCCCTTTACCCGTTTTTTGCTCACCTTTTGCCGTTTCAGCAGCACCCCAAAGTTGGTTTGTTATTGTTTCGCGCTCTTGTTCCGCTTGTGGGAAACCGACTAAACTTACCGTTGATAAAGGTTTTTCACCAATGACTGTTGCCCCTTCAGTAACAAGACTTTGTACTTTTTTTAAAGCCGCTAACGAAAGAATTTTATGATTTGGTAAAGCCAAAACGCGATAAGAAACGCCGTGCGGCAACATAATTTTACCGTTTTTAAACGTCAAATCCAATAAACGGTCTTCATTAGTCAAGTCATAATCGTAATCAGGCAAAGCACCTGCGGGGTCATCGTCTTTGTAGCGACCAATATTAGGAATATGGTCGCCATAATAATATAAGACATCGGCAACGGTCGAGCCTTGCTGCATCAAATATTGACACCGTGTTAAATATTGAATAAAACCTGTCGAATAATCCCACCAAGTGACATTTGGATTAAAATGTGTTCCTGCAAAATACTCTTGTCCTGGCAAACCCATTTCCTTTGGCGAACAAGTGAACGTATGCAAATAAACGAGGTTTAGCCCCGCACAAAACTCATGATCTGCGCTTGGTTTCATATCTGCCCAAATGACATCGTTCCAATGGGGTCCAATGGTCGTAAACGATTCTGCACCGACTAATTTTTTATTAAAAATCTTAGCTGCACTCGCTGCTTGTTTTACAAAAAAACGGTCAATTGGTTTACTTCTATGTGGAGAAGGCGACCAAAATTCAGACATCATGATTTCTGAATGTGAGTAGTTTTTTAGACCATCAAAGGGACCCGCATGAGGTCCCGCCGACTCAGGTTGTATGCCAATACCATACTTTTTGGCGCGTTCCGAAAACACACGGTAGTGGTTATCAGAGATACAATCGCTAATCGTTTTTCTAAAATCTGATAAAAAGCGGGTTGAAATATCTCTATTCCCCATGATTTTACCCGCTAAAATGGGTAAATAGGGCGTTGGGTCGTAACCTCTGCGTTTCACAAATTCTTTTTCAAAACCATCTGACCAATTCAGACCACCTGCTTCAAAACTATCTGTTTGCAAGTATTTAAGTGTTTTACCCGCCATTATGCCTATCATTTTGAGCAAAGGCTCAACGTTCGTATCCCAATAGCGGTTGAAATGTTTTTCACTCAAATAATCCAACACTTTGCCTTGCCATTTACCGCTTGATGTCGAAACGTGCGATTCTGTCGGCGTGTAACCCATGCGAAGGATAATCCAATCGCCTTCGGGTACATTCCACTCCAAAATATTGTTTTTATACTGAGGGGTCAAGTTTATGACTTGATTTAAAGCCGCATCTTCTTCACCTGCGGTGGCTGTGGTATCTGTCAAAAGCGGACGAGTTTCTGGTACAGACCATCCGACTTCGCGGGTCGCGGCTTTATTGGCAAAATCCCGAATCGGTGTTCGATTGGTCAATTTTCTATCAGGAATGGCTAAGACGACGACATCTTTGTAGTAGTTATCTCTAATTTGGGGCATGGGCAAAGGGGTTTTTATAGTCGTCC
>JANMYC010000654.1:0-4845 GCA_031381715.1 Saprospiraceae bacterium | reverse complement strand
GCACCGAAATAGGAAGAAGTAAAATTTCGGTGCGCTGCACCTTAAAAGTTCAGTAGAATATTTATCTACAAATATCACGCATCTCTGATGCTTTATAACCCAATATTCGCATAAATATCATTCTAAACAGTTCTCACTTGCTGTATAATCCGCAATTGCTCCACAATATCCGTCAAGGGAATCAGTGGTTCAGCTTTTTCGGCAATAACTTCATAGATATTTTGAAATAAAATACCCCAATTTCCCCTCTCCGTTTCTACCGTACCGCGCACTGTCAAACCATTGATTTCGCTATTTAAAACGCCTCGATACTGAGGGGTCTCATAGCCAAACTCCGTTTTATCGGGCATAATACCTGCTTTTAAATGGTCTTCTTGAACGTCAATACCATATTTTATAAAAGAGCCTTTTGTGCCGTGAATGATATAACGAGATGTTTCTTCCCGCACCAAAAGACTTGACCGCAAAGTCACTTTTAGCTTGCCGTAATCCAATTGTACATTAAAAGCATCGTCCACTTCCGAGCCTGTCCGTTGGGTAAAAGTTTGTCCCCAAACGCCTTGCGGTTTACCAAATAAGTGAATCGTTTGGTCAATGATGTGCGCGCCCAAATCATAGAGAATACCACTCGTCGGGCTTGCTGTTTCTTTCCATTTTTTAGGATTTAAAATGGGTTTAAAACGGTTGTAATGGGCTTCATAATTCAAAATTTCACCTAAAAAACCGCCTTCAATTACCTTTTTAACCGTCATAAAATCACTATCAAAACGGCGATTTTGGAATATAAAAACGTGCTTACCCGTTTTTTTAGAAAGAGCAATCAACTCTTCGGCTTCTTCGGGTGTAGCCGTCATGGGCTTTTCAACCAAAACGTGTTTACCCGCTAAAAGACACTTTTGGGCATATTCAAAATGCGTATCGTTGGGCGAACTGATGCTCACAAGGTCAATTTCACCATCAGCGAGTACTGCATCGAGGCTGGTTGCCTTTTGTACTGAGGGGTACACCGCCGACGGATTTTGACTGTTGGATACAATCGTTTTTAACTTAAAATGAGGGTTATCTAAAAAAAAAGGGGCTTGCAGATATCTTCCCGATAATCCAAACCCAATGATGCCAACTGTTATCATGTTATTTTTTTTATGTTCCGAGTGTGGTGTTTCATGTGCTAAAGTAGGCACATGGAACACCGCACTTGGAACTTTTATTCATTCATAAACTTCTCGTCTATGTGCTATTTTTATAATTTCAATCATTAAAATGTGGTCTTCGATGGTATAAATGACACGATAATCTCCATTTCTAATCCGCCAACTATTTTTTACTCCTTTCAATTTTTTGCAACCAGACGGGCGAGGGTTATCAGCCAATTGGGCAATGTCATTTGCTAAATTTTGCTGGATATTAAGTGATAACTTTTCAAATTCTTTAAATGCAGATTTCTTGAAACGGATTTCGTAAGGCATATACTGAGGGGGTTATTGAGGATTACTTTGTGGTGTTTGATTTTGTTCATTTTTTTTTAAAATATCTAAAACCGCAGAAAATGGGACAGATTCCTCACTTTTCCGTTGTGCCACTACAAGAGCATCGTAAAAATCTTCCCATAAATCAGAGTAAAGCTCTAAGTCAATCTGAACAAAGCGTTTTTTACCTGTTTCGTCTTCTAAAAAATAGATACCGTCCATTGCTTTATTTTTTACAAAAATAGGTAAATTATTGTGAAAAATCAACATATTATATTGCTCCATGTGCTTTGTTTCATGTGTCAAAGTAGGCACATGGAACAAGGCACTCGGAACCTGAAATTATTTATATTCATCAGCCAATGCATTAATCTCCGCATCAGTCAATTTGCTTGAAGCAATGACCGTTCGGTAGCGGAAAGTTACGGACTTTTTAGGGGCTAATGTTAGATTTAATTCCTTTTTCCCGTTTGAAAAAACCTTTTCACCCAACGGATTGGCAGCAAAGAGACCGTAGCCACGAGCGTGCCAGTAGGTGGGATAATTCACGTTTTTAGGATGGTCAATGATACATACTGAAATGTCTTCACCTTTAATATTGCCCGTCAGATTCATCCAACGGCCGCGTTTACTCCACACGTCTTCACCTTCAACGCCTTCGCTGCTGCGGTATTTGCCCGTGATATAGGTATTATCGAGCTTATCAACTTTAGTTACGATACCACTTGCATCCACAAACGAATCGGCTTTGTCGGAAGGATGTTCTAATTCACGCGCCACACGGATTGCGAAGAAACCATCTTTTACATCTTTAAAAACGACGGTTTCTTTTTGAGCCTTTAAGGTTGTGGTGCGGTCAATGATATACACTTCTCCTTCTTTGTGAAAAGTGAAATTCGTTTTTTCTTTTAAAATAGTAGCCCCTTTGGCGTCGGCAGTAATCCAATCAGCCGCTACTATTAATTCGCCTTTTTTCGCCCCGCTTTTGGCTTTTACAATTTTGGTATTTTTAATCGTTCCGTACTTAGAACGGTCTTTGATAGCGTTGGAATTATTCCAAAAATCAAATCCATTAACGGACTCATAGTTGAGCCACGCGCCCACGTGATGCGGATGATCCACTCGTTCACCTGCTTTGGGTGCCATCGGGTAACCTCTTGTGATAGCCGTTCCTTTGGGCGTATAAATCGGAAAAAGAGAGAATTTTTTTAAAACGGTGTCGCTCGGAAAAATGAGCGATGTAAAGGGCTTACCATCCGCCACAATTTCCACGCGTTGCTCCATACTTTTTACGATAACACCGATATTTTGAGCAAAAGTAGTGATTGAAATGGCAGATAATAATAGGAGAGAGAGTGTGAGTTTTTTCATTGTTTTTTATTGACGTGCCCTATTCCAAGCGCCGTGCACTATCACGTATAGTGTAGATGGCACTTGTAATAGGGCACATGAAGAAATTAAGATGCTAATTTTAAAGATTGCCACATCACTAATTGCCAACCTTTACCTTTATTTTTAACATAAACGACGGCATATCTTAAATGTAGTGTCGTCGTTTTGCCTTCGGCTGCGGGTTGTGTAATGTTAATCATACCATTTACAACCGCCGTATTGCAATTAGCGTAAGGGCGAATGGTCAGGTTTTCAATCTCAATTTTATCATACACACTTTTACCTTCTTTGATAGAAGCAATGTACGAAGTTTTGGTATCTTGCTTACCATTAGAGTGGGTGTAAATCAAATCATCGGCAAAGACTTTGTCCAAAAAAGCAAAATCTTTTTTGACTTGTGCATCGAAACGTTGACGTTCCATAGCTTCAACTTCTGCCTTCGCTTTTTCAATTTTAGATTGAGCAAAACTGAATTGGCTGATAGTTAATAAAAAGGCAAAAATGATATATTTTTTCATATTGAAAAAGGATTTAAGATAAAAGACATAAGATAAAAGACTGTTTTTATATATCTTAAATCTTATCTCTTTTATCTTTATTCTTAAAAATTAGATTTCCACTTTCTGCATTTTAGGGACTAATAAGTGCATAATGCTCCAAGCAATCAAATAAAGAGAACCACAAGCTATGAACATAATATAATATCCTGTTTCGATGCTGCCTATGCCTTTATAGTATTCAAACAAATAGCCTGCGCTTTTTGAAACGATAATACCGCCAATACCACCTGCGAATCCTCCGATACCCGTCACCGAACCCACCGTTCTTTTAGGAAACATATCACTCACGGTTGTGAATATATTGGCACTCCACGCTTGATGCGCTGCGGCTGCAAAACCGATAAAAATAACCGCGTACCACATATCGTAACTTCCAGCCACTTGCGCAAAAACTACTGGAACAGCGCAGCAAGCATATATAAACATAGATGTTTTCCGAGCTTTGAATACTGCCCAACCGTTTTTAATAAAATTCATGGGTAACCAACCTCCAAAGATGCTTCCCACGGTGGCTATCGTATATACCAAAGCAACGGGGAGAGCCAAATCAGTTTTTGTAAGTTGATATTGTGCTTTTAAAAAACTGGGTAACCAAAAGAGATAAAACCACCAAACGCCATCAGTCAGAAATTTACCTAAAGCAAAAGCCCAAGTTTGTTTGAATCGCAAGAGACGAAGCCAACTGACATTATCGGTTGGAGCATCATCTGCTATTACTTCATCTTTATCGCTATGAATGTAGTCAAATTCAGCTTTTCCAAGCCTTTTTTGTTTAGAAGGTATTTCATATAGGACAAACCAGAAAAAAAGCCATAATAATCCAATAGCGCCTGTGATGACAAATGCCATTTTCCAACCATAATTTGCGGCAATATAAGGCACTGTCAAAGGAGCTATAATAGCCCCTATATTGGTTCCTGAATTAAAAATACCCGTTGTAAAGGCACGTTCTTTTTTAGGAAACCATTCTGCCGTTGTTTTTATAGCTGCGGGAAAATTACCTGCTTCAGTAATACCCAAGGCAGCGCGGGCGACAAAAAAACCTGCCGTACTATTCACTAAAGCGTGACCCATTGCTGCCAAACTCCACGTAATAAGGGAAACAGCGTAACCCATTTTAGTACCCAATGTATCAATCAGGCGCCCTGCGCCCATCATTCCTACGGCATAAGAGACTTGAAAAGCAACTGTGATATTCGCGTAATCATTTTCAGTCCAATGAAATTCAGCGTCTAAGTATTCTTTTAAAAGACTGATAACAGCTCTATCGAGGTAATTGATAGTAGTAGCAAAAAATAAGAGGGAGCAAATTGTCCAGCGATATTTTCCGATTTGTTCGTTCATTTTATAAAGTTAGGTTTTTCAAAATTGCTGAAATTCGTTTCATTATTTCTTAATCGATTGTATCAAAGCCAATACCTCACGAG
>JANMYC010000589.1:0-1879 GCA_031381715.1 Saprospiraceae bacterium | reverse complement strand
AACGGAGCGTAAGCGACTATCTGAATAAGTAGTCACTAAAAAATGAAAAATATCCTCGTTTTATGCACAGGCAACAGTTGCCGCAGTCAAATAGCACACGGCTATTTAGAACATTTCACCGATGGGAGAAAAGTGAAAGTATATAGTGCGGGCGTAGAAACCCATGGCGTTAATACTCGGGCAATTGCCACAATGCAAGCAGATGGGATTGATATTTCACAGCACACCTCCAATAATATTTCAGAATATTTTGAAGTGGATTTCGATTATGTCATCACTGTTTGTGATAACGCTAAAGAACGATGTCCTTATTTTCCGACCAAGGCGCAGAAATTTCACCATAATTTCCCTGACCCCGCAAAGGCTATCGGGACGGAAGAAGAAATTATGCAAGAATTTGAATCAGTCCGCGATGTAATTAAAGACTATTGCGCAAAATTCGTCCTTGAACACTTAGAAGAAGCTTATGTGGGTTAATAATTGGGGTTAACAGCATAAAATAAAGGGTAGGATTTAATCTTTGCTTCGGTTTTTTGAAATTTAAATGCCTTTCATTTTTTTCAAAAGCTTAGCAAGTATTTCTTCATTTTTATTTTCCGTTGGATTGTCAATATCTAAGTCTTCGGTATATCTTTTCAGGACTTCTTCGGATAAGTCAATGGCATCCTTAATTTCTTGATGACGTTGCGCGTTGCGTACTACAGCTCGCATTTCAATAGGATTCAAAACGCCCAAACAGTAATCCTCAATAATCCCACTGTCGAGATATTCCTTTAAATTCATTTATAAATCATGTTAACTGTATAAATCCCGTAAAATTTTTATGGCTGTACGGCTTCTTGTTTTTACTGTACCAATTGGGATTTTCAACATTTTTGAAACCTCTTCTTGGGTATATCCATAAATATACACGAGGTCAATTATTTCTTTATATTTTGATTCAAGGGTTTGAGTTATTTGATATAAATCTCGGCTTTCGTCTTGATATGTAGTAGTTGTCTGAGACAGTTTACAATTATCCTCAATCAGCCCAAAATCATTTTCAGAAATCAACATTTGGTAATGATAGTGTTTCCCTCGAAAGTAGTCTTTACAGGTATTTCTTGTAATATTTAGCATCCACGTGAAAAAAGTGCCTTTATTAGGGTCGTATTTATCAATATGCTCCCATATTTTCAAGAAGCTATCTTGTAAAAGCTCTTCTGCAACATCTCTATTACGAACCATTCTATTAGTGACGCCATATAAAGCGGCGGCGTAGCTGTCGTATAAATCGGAAAAAGCTGCTGTACTTTTATTTTGTAACCGCATCACCAATTCACTTACTTCCGTTTTGTTCAATTGTGTCATTTCATTTTAGTTCTAAATAAAAGTTGATAAATAATTTCATGTCACAAAAGTAAAACAGGCAAGAGGGGCGGGCAATAGTGAAAATCTCTATTTTCAGCGTGTAATTAGTGGATTGATTATAGTTTTTTAATAGTATCTTGTGTTATGAAAATAAAATGAGATGAAGTGGGATTAAGTTAACCTCTTTTAAAACCAATTTTTTTACAATGATTCAAGATGTTTTAACCCAGAGTCTAATCGGCTTACGCAAAGCCGAAACTATCTATGAACGAGTTGTGCAGTTGTCAGGCTATATTTTTAGAGAAGAAGAATTGGAGAATAAAGAGGATTATCTAAGAGAATTGAAGTATTTGTTGGAGGGCGTAAAAGGTGTAGATACTATTTTGACTATTTTTAATCATAAAACGTATTTGCCAGAATTGGAGGTGGGTCAAGAACAATTTTGGGGCCTTTTGCCAAATGAAACGCAGGAAGAAAAGATGAAAAAAATATTCAGTATCCTACATAAAG
Organism: Saprospiraceae bacterium; assembly: GCA_031381715.1. Lineage (GTDB taxonomy): Bacteria > Bacteroidota > Bacteroidia > Chitinophagales > Saprospiraceae > JAAFJT01. Next base: position 19 of record JANMYC010000589.1, on the reverse strand, counting down.
ATTATACAACTTTTCATGT
>JANMYC010000587.1:0-1558 GCA_031381715.1 Saprospiraceae bacterium | reverse complement strand
CTTTGTCATTTATATTGGAATTTTAAGTCAATAATCATTTTTAATTTTTAAATAAATAATTGATTGTCAATTATTTAAATACATTTTTCGACACCATACATAAAAGTTATTAAGCCACGAATTCATCGGATTACACGAATTTACGTATTGACAATTTTAACTAATTTTATCAATAAATTGCCCTTAAGGGCAATTTTAGTGTCATTCGCTTTAATTCTGTCAACATCTAAATTAGTGTCATTCGTGTAATCCGATGAATTCGTGGTTCAAAATACCTAATATAGCTTTTATATATGGTTTTAAAATGCATATTACCACATAATCGAATAATCTAACTTATCGGTAAAAGGAGCTAATAAAATATTTTTATCACCCACTTTTTGAATCATAGCTTTTGCACCACCCGAAAGCTTGATAAAATATTTTTTATCGTCAATAATATATGAACCATCCGCTAATTGGCTCACCGTTTTACCCGAAGCAACTCTGTACATAGCACCACTCATCGGTTCTTTTGTGGCAAGTGAACGGGTCAAAATCTTCCCCCCCTCAGTAATTTGTATCTTATCGGTCACTTCTGAACCGTAGATTTTATAGCGAAAAGTGGGCATTCCAGCACCATCCAAATCATAACCCAAAGCCCTAAATTGCGCTTCTGACTGAGGGGTATAAGCCAAAGTATCCGTCGCCAATTTTGTGAATGGCACCGCGTCATTGAAGCACAATAAAGCACCGCGTGGGCGTGAAGAGCCATCTCCCCTATCGTCCCACATGGGTGATGTATTCAAAAATTCGCCTTTCCAGATTTGCGCCAAAGCACCGTTATCCATATCGTAAGTAAAGTGCAATTTGTCAGGCGAGCCGACACTCACGGCGTGAACAATGCGCTTTTCAGCTTTCCCCCATTGACTGACATTAAAATCCATGAATGAACGGAATACAGTTGGTTCTTTTGCTTCTAAAAAGATTGGATCAGCAGGCGTTGCAGCCATCAGAGACGTAAAAGTATGAAATGCCGTCGGGCGCAAAGTCGCTCCTTCAATCCACAAACCCAAAGTCGGTGGCATCCAAGCATCCGTTTTATACACCGACATTTCAATCGGCACATCGCCTTCCGTCAAATCCACGGTAGCCACTCGTTTATTGGTGGTATGTGAGAAATTTTCGGGTAAAACAATCTTATCGCCTACTTTCACGGCGTTTTTACCCGCCATTTGAGTTGTGATTTTATATTTACCCGCTTTGGGTATTTTTAAAACAGCTTTAAAAACTTGCGCAAAATCATTAGGTTGAGTACTAACTTCCCATGTAAGCTTATCCAACGTACCCGTAGCGTCAGGTTTTTTACTTAAAAATTCGCTCGCTTCTTTGAAAGCACCGTAGTAAACACTATAATTAATGTCTTTTATTTCAGCCAGCTTACCATTAAAATGTGTCACTTTTATATTTTTAAAAGCCACGGGACCATGGTCGCCTTGAATCATGAAGGGTCCCGTTGCCGCTTCATCTTCTGAAATGGGTCCGCCCGTGGGACCCGTCAATTCTATATTTTCATGCA
>JANMYC010000427.1:0-2996 GCA_031381715.1 Saprospiraceae bacterium | reverse complement strand
TCTATTAAATTCTGATAAGTTCGGAAATCTTAGTTTTTAGATATTCCAACGGGTTTTAACCCGTTGTTTCATTCAAAACAGTGGGTTAAAACCCATTGGAATCAACTTAAACTTTGCAGATTGAGGTAAAATCAGAGATTGCCGAAGTTGCCAGTAAATTAACCTTTCAAAAAAAATAAAAATGAAAAAATTAATTATATATCTATCCATATTTGCTGCAATTACTCTAACTTTTGCTTGCCAGAAAGCATCTGATTGTTTATTGCCTGAGGGTGGGTGCGATTGCGCAGTGGGCTTTGAAGGCAATAATTGTGATGTGCGGGTCACTTCAAAGTTTTTGGGAACGTATAAAAAGAGTTCTACCGACCCGAACAAAGCTGTTATTAGGGATTCTATTACCAACCTTACTCGTTTGTACTTTATAAATGTAGGCAGAGACACTTTTTTAAAAGGCAATTTTTATGGTAATGTTGATGGTTATCATGTGAATATTCCATCGCAAAGCCCAGCAGGCAGTACAGGATTTAAATTAGTAGAAGGGGAGGCTTGCCTCGAAAAAATTGATAATGCGTACAAGATTACGTTTAAATTGCGTTTTGAAAACTTACCTTTTACCAATAGATTTGTTTATTACCAATAAAGAAAACAATGCTCATAATTCTCGCTTTTGCTAACCAAGAAGATTCTCATTTACAGCTTTTAAAAGAGGAAAGCAGTGAAATACGCAAGGCGTTGCGCCCTTTAGAGAAACGGGATTTCATTAAAATTGAGCATGAAGAAAGCACAACATTAAAGGAGCTTTCGGAAATGCTGATGGATAATCCCGAGGCAGTCCACATTCTTCACTATGCAGGTCACGCGGGGAGCGATGAATTGCATTTGGAGGATGGTTTTGCGCATGAGAAGGGCTTAGCTCGCATTTTGGGTCAGCAAAAGAACTTGAAATTGGTTTTTCTTAATGGCTGCTCCACCAAAGGGCAAGTGGATATATTATTTGAAATGGGCGTAAAAGCCGTTATTGCGACTTCATCACCCATTAATGACAGCAAGGCGAAGGATTTTTCAGTGGCATTTTATAAAGCCTTGACTTACAAATACTCCGTAAAACGGGCTTTTGAATTTGCAAAAGGTGAGTTAGAAATGCGTTATCGGGAAGCGCCACGGATGGAAATTGAGCATAGGGGAGTAGGGCGACCGACCCCCTCAGTATTGGAGGAAGAATTGCAGTGGGGCTTGTACGTGAAGCCTGAATTTGAATCGGAAATATTGAATTTTCGCTTGCCATACTACAAGGAAATTGCCGTCAGTGAGGATATTTTAACGAATGTGACCACCAACCGCTACATCACCGAAGTGTTGCGTGAAATGTGCCGATACAATAAGGATATTTACACAAAAATGATTGAAATTAGGAATGGGGACGAAGTGAAGCGGGATTCGAGCTATTACTTTAAATTGGTTTTTGAAAATTTTCCTTTGGTCATTGGCGAGCAAATTCGGGTTTTAAAACAAATGCAATTGCCTAATTTGGAGCGTTTGGAGCAACTTGTGAGCACTTATTTGGTAACGGCTCAGACGCTTTATTTCATTTTACTTTCTAATTTTTGGGAAGAAACGGCTAAAAGGAAGTCGATTTCCAAATCTGACTTTTTAAAGAAACATGCTTTAAACGCTCATAATTCTCTGACATTTGACTACATAAAAGGCATTTTAGATATTTTTAACCGCATGAAAATGGCGGAAATGCCTTTATTCGCTCCTGAATTTGAGCTTTTATGTCAAAACCTTACCACCGTAGGGCATGACACCAAAATGGCTTACGAAATGCTCGAAATACTGAGGGGGGGCTATAGCACGATTCCTACCAATGAAATAGATGCTAAATGCGTGGAAGCTGAAATGGCTTTGGCTAATATTCTCTGGGAAGCCGCCTTTTTAGTGGGCTATGAAATATTTTCAGTGCGGGATATTGAAATCCGTTTTCCACGCACGAGTAGTATTTCTTACGAATTGGATTGGGGGGTTGCGGATACGAATACCAGCCTTTTTAACGATGAAAATTTCCGTCATCGTGAAATGTATACCAACTGTGATTCGGTGGTTATGATTGGCTACGGGAGAGACGGGGATTTGAAAAATTACCTCAATTTATCGCCTTTTATTATTGATAAAAACACCTTTCATAAAGTTGTGCGGGATGAAAATACAGTTCAAAAAAACCGCTTAATTGACCTTTTTCTTTTCAGATATGAAAACGATGGGGCATATTATTACTCGACCATTCGGCACAACTATTTTATTGCCCTTCAAAATCAGAAAGGGACGGATATTGTCCATACTAAAATGACGCTTCGGGACTTTGAAAAAGGGGCGAATATCACGGAACAAGCGGCTGCTACTGGTTTTAAATCATCGCGATTTAGTAATATCAATACCCAAATAATTAAAAGCGTGGAGGAGGTAAAACCTATATTTGCGGACTTGGAACATCAATTTGAAAATTTTAAGACGACATTCACTCAATGACAAGTCCATTTAAATTTTTAGAGCCGTACGGCAAAGACGATGCTGCTTTTTTCTACGGACGCGAGAAAGAGACGGCGCAGCTATTCAATGCCGTTCATGCATCGAATTTGACTTTATTGTATGGGGCATCGGGCACGGGTAAAACGAGTTTGATAAATTGTGGCTTGGGGAATAAGTTTTATGATACGGATTGGTTGCCTTTGTTTATCAGGCGCGGTATAGATATTAATCGGTCTTTAACCTTGGTATTAGATAAAGAGCTTTCAAAAACGGAAGAAAACCCCGAAAGATGGAGCATTGAGAAAAAGGTAGATTTACTGTTTTTGGACTATTTTAAACCCATTTATCTGATTTTTGACCAGTTTGAAGAGCTTTTTATATTCGGCACAAAAGCGGAGCAGGATATGTTTTATGATACCTTAAAAACGCTTTTAGAAACGCCGAGCTTGCACGCCAAAGTCATTATTAGC
>JANMYC010000397.1:0-6170 GCA_031381715.1 Saprospiraceae bacterium | reverse complement strand
TAATAACACAATCAACGCCTTCGGAAACCAATTCCCATATCTTGAAAAAACTGTCAATTCGCTGTTCAAAATGACCCCCTCAGTATTTATGCCCTCCGATTGCGTTTTTAGCTGTCCGTAAAGTCTTCCAAACGGGTCAATGAAACCCGAAATGCCCGTATTGCTGCACCGTGCAATCGTCCGTCGGTTTTCGATGGCGCGTAAACGGTTCATATTCAACAGTTGTGCGCCGCCCGAGCTGTTGCCAAACCAACCATCATTGTTCATTTGGGTTAAAAACTCCGCCCCGCGTCGCGTGAGTTCAGCTTGCGTTTCGGGAAAAAATTGTTCCCAACAAATCGTTGCGGAGGTCTTAATTTCCATATCGTATCGGTCGGGAAAAGAAAAAACGTGTGCCTCATTGCCTTGCAATACTTCGCCGCCGCCCATCGGCAGCACCTTACCTTTGATGCTTAATAAATCGCCGTAAGGCATCATTTCGGCAATGGGCAACGGATTTTGCTTGCGATAGACCTTCAAATCGGCAGTTTTTATCCCCAAACTGTCCCACGCGTAGGCGAGCGACTGCGTAAAGACAAACGCCGAATTGTAGTACATCTGCCGTTGCGCTGTGTCGGGATAGTCAGGAAAACCGACGGCAACTGCCGTTTGCCAATTTAAAACATAAGAGCGGATGGCATTAAAGGCTTGCGTGTCTTGAAACAAAGGAAAATTTAAGGCGGATTCGGGCAATACCATTAAATCGGGCTTGGTTTGGGCGCCAGAGTCGGCTAATCGGATGAGATTTTCGAGGTTTTTATTGAACTGAATGGAATCGGGTATTTGTTTACTATTTTCGTTTGTTTGAACCAAAGCCACTTTAATTGAGCGTCCATTTGGCAAATTTAGATTTGACCCAAAAGCATACATCAAGGGTAAACCAAAGAGTAATGCGCCTTGAAATACCCATTTTTTAATAAAAATTGGTAAAATACTGAGGGGGGATAAAAATGGTTGGTTATTAGTTATTAGTGATTGGTCTTTGGTGTTTTGAATTGAATCAATCGTTAGAGCAATTGAAACGTTAGTTAAAATAACCCAAAACGTAATGCCCCACATCCCAAAAATATCCGCATATTGAGCAAACCATAAAACTGTCGTTTGAGAATAAGCCAACGACGAAATTTGAAAACTGTGCGGTATCAGATGTTGCAACCAATCACCCACCGTCCAAACCAAAGGTAAAAGGAGCAGTGACCGCCGCCAACCATTTTTTTTTTGAATAAAATAATGTGCCACCAAGGGCAGATAAGTCAAAGCGCATTGGCTAAAACACGTAAACAAACCCGCCACAAACCCAAAAGAAAACACAAATGCGCCAAAAACATAAGTACCCACAAACAAAACAGGGTACGTAACAAAAAAAAATGTTTTGAAAGAGTGGACTTTGCGAATGGCTAAAAACATCGGTACGAACACTGCCCACGCAAGGATGCCCGTCGGCATTTCCAAACCCAAAGGATAGGATAAGCCATATAAAACGCCACTGCTGAAAAGCCTTATTTTCTTTATCACAAATATGTATAATTTATATTTTGCAAAATTATACCAATGTGATAAGTGAGGAAATAGGTGGGACTACTCATTTTTCTAGGAAAATAGCGTATATTTTGCTCATGGAGACGTTGCAATGCGGCGTCTGTACGGGATGCTCAAATAAACGCCTTATTATTCAGAGCAAATTTCAAGAGACTATTACTTCCCTGCAAGTTCAGTTTTCGGGATATGTTATTTCGGTGATTTTCAATGGTTTTCAAACTCACAAACATCGCGTCGGCTATCTCACGACTCGTTTTATGGTTAGAAATGGCGCGCAACACGAGGATTTCCGTTTTTGTCAAGGCTTCTACTAAATCGGTATCAAGTTCATCTTGAAATAGCGTAGTTGATTTTGATATATATTGTTTGCCATTCATCACGTCTTGAATGGCTACCACCACATCATTCACAGCATCGTCTTTAAACACATAACCGTCAATCCCTTTTGACATAACGGAGCGAATGATATCTGGCTCTTTGTGCATGGTCAAAATAATGATTTTCATTGAGGGGGTACGTGTTTTTAATTCAGTACCGAGCGCAATACCATTCATATCAGGCATATCCAAATCCAATACGGCAATATCGGGTATTTGGTTTAATGCAACACCCAATGCCTTGAGTGACGATGTTTGAGGTATAATTTCCGCATCGGGCATTTCATCTTGAAGCACCTCCACCAAACCTTTTAAAAAAATGGGATGGTCATCCACGACCAATATTTTCAGTTTTGTATTCATTGGTAACCGGTATTTTAATATTAATTGTTGTTCCTTTTTGTATTTTAGAAGCAATAGTCATGTCCCCCCTCAGTATTTTGACCCGTTCTCTGATGCTTGTAAGCCCATTTCCTGTATTTAAAATCAGTTTTCTTTCAGCATCAAAACCAACACCATCATCCTTGACTTGTATTAAAAGTTGGTGCTTTTCTAAGGTAATTCGGATGGTTGAAAAATGGGCATTTGAGTGTTTTAATATATTATTTGTCAACTCTTGAAGTATGCGGTAAATATTGATTTCTAAGTCTTTTGGGATGATTTCATCAATATTTTGGGGGCAGTTATAATCAATTTGTATTTCCGTTGAGCGTTTCAGCCGTTCCATCATATTGTTTAGCGATGCTGTCAAACCAATTGTATCAAGGGTAGTGGGACGTAGATTTTGTGAAATAGCTCTTATTTCGTCTAATGTTTCTGAAGTAATAGTAGCTAATCTTTCTAATTTTTCTTGCTGAATGGTTGTATTACTTTGTTTTAACATCAACAAAATGCGGTTGCGAATGACCAATAAATTTTGCCCAATGCTATCATGAAACTCAGAAGATAAGCGTTTACGTTCATTCTCTAAAGTGGAAATAAGCGATTGTGAATATTGTTCTGATGTTTCCAATAACGCCGTTTGTAGCGCTAATCGCTCTTTTGCTAATAGCGTAAAGCGTTGGCCCAATGCAAAAGTTTGAATCAGAATTTGGGGCAATATCATTCCATGCACGGCGTAACGCGTGATAAAATTAATGGGTAAAAAACCTAAAAAATATAATTGCACAATCGTACCAAACACTATCACCAAGCCGATAGAAATAAGCTGTACTGTGAAGTAGTCTTTCTCTTTCTGTCGTACCATCAGCAGACTCGTAATAAGTAAAACAGCCTCGAGTGTGGTTATTAAAATATTGAATTTTATGTACCAATTAAAGCCCGTCGGATGCCAAAACGAGATGCCTAATATCAGCCAAAATGAGATATTAACACCTTTGAAATATTTAGTCAAACAAGGTTGATGCTCTTTTAAATTTATAAACTCATGGAAATAATAATTAATTGAAATGAAACTTCCGCACAAACTAATCGCAATAAATTGATTGTTCCAGTAAGCTGAATTCGGGATAAAAAAGAGTTTTACGAAACCATCAAAGTACAAAATATCTCCCATTGAAAAGAGATTGAAAATAAGAAAGTACAGATATAGTTTTTCAGAATTCCCGACGAATAAAACAAAATTGATGATTAAAATAAAAAAAACAAGGCCGTACAACAAACCCGAAAACAAAATGGATAATATACCCCAATTATCCCCAATATCACTTCTCACAATGCTGAGGGGTATGGCAATTGGCTGCCCGTCGCCTCTAATTTTGAGGTAAAATACTGTCCTACTTTGCTGGATAGCGCCTGATGCACTCAAAAGGGTATCTACGGTCTTGAAATAATAGTTTAAAAAACGGTCATCACTGGGTATGCCTTCACCAATCAATTCTTTTTTTAAAATGTCCCCTTTTTGCTCGTATATTTCAACCGTATCGGGTACTATCGAGGATATTACGAGTTTATAAGTCGCATTGGGAACAGTATTTTTAACCACGATTTTTAACCAATAATTGGACACTGTAATCCCGAAGTTTAAATCCCTAATATTCTCAACTCTTGAAAATTGATTGCTCTTGATAACCTCAGCAATGCCCAACTCGCCATGCTTATCCTTTAATTCATACACATCCATAGCAATCGTATTACCAATAGCCGACGACATTAAAGATAACCAAAAAACAACTACTCCTAAACTTTTAATCATCCGACAAAGTTAGGTTTTAAAAAAATAGTAGAAAATAGGCAGGAGTACCTATTTTTGAAGCAACGGTTAAAATGAGAAGTAAGTATTTTTTGTTACAAAACTATAAATAATTAAAAAATACTCATCAAGTATTATGATAATAAAAACAATATAAAATTGACATAAAATATCGAATTTCAAAGCCGTAGTAATTTGTAATGCGCTCTTTTTAATTTTACTTTGTCCACTTTTAAAAGCTCAAAATTTTTGATATCGTATTCGAAGATTTGAAAAGCTTTTTACTTGGTTTATCTGGTAGTATCATAAAACTTATGAAGTCCAAAATGGAAAATGAGTATGAAAATTTTAGAACTGAACTTGCTTTAACTTTGATTGATGCGGGTGCTTCTAATATCCAATTTACAAAAGAGAGTTGGTTAGTGAATTTTCAAATTAAGGATCGTAAATTCTATTGTTTTTTCGATGAGGGTATTGACTGTCATCGGGAGTTCGGAGAACCATTCTTCTCCCCTCTTGATTGGAATAAAAAATTATTGGACGAGCTCCGTTACAAATTGCAGAATGACTCAGCTGAAAATATTGAGTAAAATTATCAGGCTATGCCCTTTATAGTAGTAAAGGGCATCTCTAAAAACTCAATTTTTTTGAATTTTCAAAAATTCAATTAATTGATAATCAATATTTTACAAATATAGATTTTAATTAAAAGCCGAGTTTTTAGAGATGCCCTAAAAAAAACGGTCGTTTTATTTACTACCCTACTTTTTAGTATCTCAATATTTCGTATTTTTGTCCCATTCATTAGGTTTTCATATCATGAAAACAAAAACCCAATACCATGACGATAACCATGCTCAACTACTTGGAAGCTTTGCCAGTCATCTTGCACGATAAATTTTTGGAAATGGTGGAACGGGCAACAAAACAGAATCTCCACCGCCCGATTCTCTATGAAAACAATACTTTGTTTTATGAGCCAATGGGATAGCCTTTTCACAACTTAAACACACATTTAAAACAATGAACAACTTCAATACATTCAAAGACCAAAACGAGTTGAATCTTTTCATCATCCACATTCAGAGCATGAGAAAGGCGCAAAAGGCGCGCGACAAACTCGCCAAGAAGCTCTCCCCTACCCATCCCGATTTCATTAAAGCGGTGAAAGATGTGCGCATTTTTGAAAAACAAGTAGATGATATTTTAGATAGAATTCCGCCTGTAGCGGTAGTATTTTTTTGATACCAGTGAGGATTTCCAATAAGAAATATGGCATTTTTAATGGGAAAAGGTTATTTTTGTAATAAAGTAAAAAATATGACTGTAACAGAAGCTTTTGGCGACGTTGCCGACATTATCGCTCGGATGGATCCTGCTAAAATAGTGGGTTTAAAAGCATCCAAACAAATGTCGGATAGAGTTGAACACCTTGTCAATAGTAAAAAAGACAATGTTATCACTATCGAAGAAGCCGCAGAGTTGGAACGTCTGTTGGCACTTGATTTATTTATCAGCCTTGCCAAAGCCCGTGCCTTCGCTTTATTGAAAGCTGCTTAAATATGAGAAAATCTATTCCCGAATAAGTCAGAAGTTTTGTCGCTCAACGAGCTGGGTATTCTTGTGAATATTGTCGATTGCATCAGGACTACTTGTTTTTGGCCTTTGAAATAGACCACATTGTGAGCCTTAAACACGGTGGAGGGAATGAATTAGCCAATCTTGCTTATGCCTGTCCGCATTGCAATCAGCATAAAGGCTCAGATTTGACAACGTTTTTGGACTCTTACGACGATATTATACCCCTTTTTAATCCTCGAAAAGACCTTTGGTCAGAACATTTTGAAACAATAAATGGTGAAATTATCGCCAAATCACGCACAGGCCAAGCCTCTCTCAAGATATTTCGTTTCAACAATCCTGATTTGCTCATCCTTCGTCAAACTTTAGCTCAAGTTGGGTTATATCCTTAAAGACATCCCTTCTTTTCGGACTTCGACATCTTTGCCATAGACTCTATCATT
>JANMYC010000353.1:0-2080 GCA_031381715.1 Saprospiraceae bacterium | reverse complement strand
TAAAAGGCGAGAAGGTTTCCGACTGTAATAGTAAGAAACCTTCTCGCCTTTTATATAAATACAAAGATATGTACTTTTTTGTGAATAAATCAACAGTGAATCGAAAAATTATTCTTTGAAAACGTTAAAAACTTACAAATTGAGGCGTAAAGCGATATTATGAGTGCCATTCCATGGGTTTGAAGCCAGATAACCGTAGTCGATTGAGAGGTTTTGGTCACCTTTTTTGTTAAATGGAATTTCGACTGACACACCACCGCAAACACCAGTATATACAGATTTATTGGCATCACCAGCTACTGTCCCCAATTCGTGCTTATATCCGCCGCGCAATGTGAATAGGTTATTAAAAGAAAACTCTAAACCTCCACCAATCTCATCTCTTGAAAAAGCGTTGGATGTGAAGTTACCCACGGCAGTTAGGCGCAAATTTTCTTCCGGTAAAATATCAAAAGCACCGCCAATATTTAACTGAGAAGGTAATTCAAAGCGGGCTCCTTTTGATGCAAAAGTTAATTTGTATGGCAATGTTCCGTCAGGGTTGGTGCCTGTTACATTCAAGCCTTGTCCGCCGAATCTCATTGGTGAGCCTACATTTCTTAAGCTAATTCCAAATTTGAAACGTTCTGGATATTTTTCAGAACCTGAAACATACTGTACGCCTGCATCAATAGAAATACCTGATGCTGAAATGTTCGCCAAAGTTTCGTTGATGAATCGAGTTGTGATACCCACCGATACTTTTTTCTCAAAAATATGAGAATAAGATAAACCTACGTTGAAAAAAGTAGGTGAAAATGTAGCCCCTGTTCCTTCTGGTAAATCGTTGGTGGTGACGGGTATTTTACCGAAATCAAGCGCATTTATGGCTACTCCAAATGTGCCATTTTGACCGATTTTTTTAGCCAAACCTATTGAATTCAAGCCTAAACCGGTTCCTTGCAAATAAATGGAGTGCGCAACACCGATTTCAGTGCTATTGATGCGGGATAAGCCTGCTACATTGAGTGACATCGCCTCTACACCCCGCACTAAGCCAGTATTCATGGAATGTAATCCGATGGTGCGCGCCCATGGGTTAAGCAATAGTTCATAAGCACCTGCTTCACCTTGGCGGTCGGGATTACCTGCATAATTACTTGTTAATATAAGCGTCGCTGAAAAAGCTAAGAGTATTCTTTTTATCATAACTATTTGAATATTTTGATACCCCCTCAGTATAAGGCAGGTTTTAACATTTAAACCTGCCTTGTAACTGTAGAGTATGGATTATTAGTTAAGTAGTTTGGCTAAAATAAACGTGGTTTTCTTTCTAAGTCGGCTCTTAAAATGGTATAAAAATCTCCGCTCCGCTTCGTTTTTATACCATTTTAAGCCCGACAGAAAACCACAATTATTTTCATACGCCTGCTTACAAACGAGATGGGTCAAACTGACGATTAACCGCAAAGAACTTCAAAGTACGTTGCCCCTGTGGAGAATCAATGTGGATTAAATAGACACCACTCGCTATTGGAATACCTTTGGAATTTTTTAAATCCCATTGAACGTCTGGCTCAATTTGTTTGGCTCCAATTCCAGGATTGATTCGCGGACTATTAACTGAAGGGCGTTCATCGCGTTTGAATTGGCGAATGAATTTACCATCCAATGTATAGACCGTAACCGTTGATTTCGCGGGAAGATTCGTGATTCTCACAGTTGTTGAAAAATCAGTAGTCTCGTAAGCAGAGAAACCATAGTACGGGTTAGGCACTACATTTATCATATTGAGCGAGGAGTCAATACCCGTGGTTGTCAATTCTTTTGCTTGATTGCCCCTCAATTGGAAGCCATAAGCTGGGTGATTGCTATTGGTACCTTTTCCTTTTAAAGGCGCATAAGGATTATTGACGCGTAATTTGATAGTAACATCATTAGGTATCAAACCATCTTTGTACGATAACATTTTTGAGCCTGTTTGAAGATAAGGCATTGACGTCCAAGTTATGCCTTTCAAAGGAGTCACTTTTCTGAAAGATGCGCCTACCAAACGCTCACGTAAAAGTCTGCAACTATCATATTCTTGATTGGTTACATA
>JANMYC010000342.1:0-2580 GCA_031381715.1 Saprospiraceae bacterium | reverse complement strand
CGAACCGTTTGACGGAAAATAGGTCTTAGCGACATACCCAAAAGCTGTCCGTAAATTTGTTCCAGCCGTGCCACTAAAAATTTTACCTTCTTTTACCGTGACAGTAATTGCGCCCTTATTAAAGTCATATTTTATGGGTTCTTCGCTCCAAACATAACGCCCTTTGCTCGACAACAATAAGGGTTGCGCTTGATTGCCACGGTTATCACCCCACATATCAATAGAGGCAACAGTCGTCGCCGAATAAGGCATTTGATGCCCAATGGAGGTGACACCTGCCCACCAATATTCGCCTTGAATAATGGGTAATTCAACCTTATTATCAACTTGACTAAATAGGTTTAGACTGTTGATTAAAACCAGAAGCGTAATAATTACTTTCTTCATTTCTTTAAATTTTATACAAACCAAAAGAAAGATTGTGGTGCAGCGTTGTCTTTTTGTAGGGAATTATTGTTCAGGCTAAATAATGGATTAAAAGCTGTTTTTTTAGGTAAAAATACCTCACAAAAATGCAATTCCTATAATTGTACTAAATGTAGCGCGGAACTCAAGCTCCACATAAAATAATCCGATTAAATCCCTTAAAATTTCAAAATCCTACTGCATAAATAATTGATAAGGTTGGGATTTTCTTTATTTAACATAAATTCCATTATAAACTCTTAATTTTTTCAGAATTTTTACGCTAAAACCGCATCTATTTTACTCTATAAGCCTACGCGAATAACAACTAATTTACCACCCATAGTCAGTTTTATGTTAAATATGTATTTTCCGGGACTGCCTTGTCCTATAAACAGTTGACCACAAAAAGTGGTTAAAAGGCTAAAAGGTTCAAAACTGTCTTGTCTTAAGATTAGTTGACCACAATAAGAGTATGTTTTGAGTAAATACCAAAGACATTCAAATATCACCCATCGAAATAATCTTTTTTATTTGAAACCACGCTACCTTTGAGCTTATAATCTTTATTTAAAAGTAGTTGAAAAGGACAAATATGAACAGCAATGCACCCGTCGTAGAATTAAAAAACGTCTGCCAGAGTTATGGAGATAAGGCAATTTTACTGGATTTCAATGCTCAATTTGAAGCCAATAAAATTACCGCTATTTTGGGTAAAAGTGGTGGCGGAAAATCCACTTTACTCCAATTGATTAATGGGACGATTAAACCCGATTCGGGTGACATTAAGCTCTATGGGCAGTCATTGGATTATGAGAATATTGCGGCTGTTCGTCAAAAAATAGGGTTTGTTTTTCAATTTATTGGTTTATTCCCACATCTCACCAATGAAAAAAACATTACGCTGTTGGCATATATTTTAAAACTGTCCCAACAAGAAATAAGCACACGACTGCATTATCTTTTAGATGCGGTATGTTTGCCCAAAACGTATTTGGATAAATTCCCCTACCAATTGTCAGGCGGCGAGCAACAACGGGTGGGTTTGTGCAGAGCTTTTTTTTTAAAACCACCGCTTATATTAATGGACGAACCGTTTGCCTCGCTGGATTATGATACCAAAAACGCTATTTATGAATATATCCAACGCATTAGAAAAGATGAAAACCTATCCATAATTATTGTGACGCATCAATATGAAGAAGCTAAAATTTTGGCGGACAATTATATGTGGATGGACGAAGGAAAAATAAAAGTCGCTGGCAATAACGATGAACTTATCAACATTAAAAAAGATTACACCCTCACGATATGAAAAACATAATTATTGGTGCCTTATTTTTTCTATTTCCTGTGCCTTTGATTTTCGGTCAAAGTAAAATTGTCGTGGGTGCAAAACACTTTAACGAAGGCTATATTTTGAGTGAAATGCTTGCCCAATTGCTTGAAAACGAAGGTTATTCTGTCGAGCGCAAATTTAATTTGGGTGGCACAGCCGTTAGTTTTGAAGCCCTTAAAAATGCGGCTATTGATGTTTATCCCGAATATTCAGGCACTATTTCGGCAGAAGTTTTAAAGGAAGAAAGACAAGTTTCAATAGAGGAAATAGGGAAAATGGTCTTCGAGAGATACCATTTAAACATCTCAAAACCGTATGGATTTAACAATACTTATGCTATTTTAATGCGAAAAGAATTGGCAGAAAAAGAGCATATTAAAACCATTCAAGACTTGGCTCAACATCCTCGTTTGAGAGGTGGATTGAGTTATGAGTTTTTAAAAAGAGAAGACGGTTGGGCAAATTTAGCAAAACAGTATGCCTTGCCGCAATCACCCGTCGGCATTGAACACGGTCTGGCTTACCAAGCTATTAACGCCAATGAGTTGGATTTTACAGATGCTTATTCCACTGACGGCGAGATAAAACAGCATAATTTAGTCCTTTTAGAAGACAATTTAAGCTATTTTCCCTCGTATTACGCTGTTTCATTTTACAAAGCAAATCTTCCTGAAAAGGTAAAACAGATACTCAATGCGCTAACAGCACACATCTCAAATGCGGAAATGCAAGCCTTAAATGCTCAAGCCTTGCTCAATAATAAAAACCATTTTCAAATTGCCCGTCAATTTTTAATATCCAAAAAATTAATCAGCGAACAAGCCTTGACGACAAAC
>JANMYC010000292.1:0-1953 GCA_031381715.1 Saprospiraceae bacterium | reverse complement strand
GAGCGCAGGCCGTTTCAAAAGTCGTTTTATCTGAAATACCGAAACCGATAAGGCGTGGATTTTTCAATTTCATCTTTTCAATGCGCTTGAAATATTCAATTTGCTCCGGTGTGATACCCGTTTTTGAACCTGTAATCGCGTAACTTGATACCACATAGATAAAACCTGTTGACAGTTTATCAATTTTACGAATCCTATCGGGTGGCGTTTGAGGCGTGATTAAAAAGGAGATTTTAATATCCAAATCTGCCAATAATTTCTGATATTTCAATTCATAAACCTCCAAGGGTAGGTCAGGCAAAATCAAGCCATCAACACCTACTTCCGCGCACAACTGAAAGAATTTTTCATCGCCAAATTGCATCACTTGATTATAATAGCCCATTAAAATCAACGGAATTTCACTTTTTTTACGCACGTTATTGACTTGTTCAAAAAGCACTTTCAGCGTCAAACCATTCTCCAAAGCCTTCGTGCCGCTTTCTTGAATAGTGGGTCCATCCGCCAAAGGGTCGCTGTAAGGCATACCCAGCTCTATGAGGTCAACGCCCTCATTTTCCAATGCTGAAATGATCCCCTCAGTATCCTCCCTTTTTGGATAGCCCGCTGTGAAATAGACGTTTAATATATCCTGTTTTTTATCTTTAAAAAGTTGTGATAATCTATTCATTTTTGATTTATTGAGCCACGAATTCATGGGATTACACGAATTTCACGAATCTGTATGTTGACAATTTTTTCTAATTTCACCTAACTAATTGCCCTAAAGGGCGATTTATTGGCAAAACTGATTAGAATTTTGTCAAAACAAAGATTAGTGCAATCTATATAATTTCATAAAATGGTGGTTATAAAATAATACGTTTATATTCTAAGCTAGATTGTCCAAAATTAACTAATATACCAAGTTTACATTTTGCGCAAGCACAGTAATTTTTTGTTTGTAAAATATGCTCTTCAACAAGCATTGATTTTGATTTTATTTCTAAATTGATTTGGTTATAAACCCAAAAATCAACTTGAAATGTTCGATTAAGTGCTACTCCTTTATAAAATAATTCAAAATTTTTTTCTCTTACATAAGGAATTTCCAATCTTTTAAATTCTAATTCTAAGGCGTCTTTGTAAACAACTTCAAGAAACCCCATACCCAACGTTTTATGGACTTCCATACACGCCCCAATGATTTTGTATGATTCCTGTTTAAAAAAAAGTTCGCTCATAGTAATTATGTGTTTGGTTAATTAGTCCGCAAATCTATTGAATTTCATGCATTTTACTACCAAAATTGCCCTTTAGGGCAATTTTAAATTAGAAAAATTAGAAAAAATGTGTCAACATAAAGATTAGAGCAATTCGTGAAATCCTATAAATTCGTGGCTCAAAAAAAGCAATATATATATATGAATAAAATCCTATGATTTACTGGTCAAGAAATACTCAACCCCTTCCATTTCCTTCAAATCCGCATAATCAAAAGCTCTACGAGCAAAAGGCGACATCAAAATTGCAGGATGATAATATTCTTCAACGAGTTTTCGAGTGGCTAAAGTTTCATCGTATATCAATTCATCAATGCCTTTTTCGTCGAAAGTAGTAATGCCTTTTTCATCGCAGAACCTTTTAACCGCCCACAACCAAAAGACTGTCAATGTCTCGTGATAACCCGTATTATTGTTGCCTTTTCCTAAAATTTCGTTGTATCGCCAAATCCGCTTTTTCATTTCGGATAAAGCCGCTTTTTCATATTTTAAGACCATATACATGCCCACAGTGAGGTGTATTTCGTGCGTCCACTCCTCACGTGGAAGTGAGCAATCTTCAAATCGAGCGACGTATTTATAGGCTTGTTGTGTGGAGATTAGATACATAGTATTTTAGTTTAGTTTTTAAAACCCAAACTCTTTCATATAAGTCGCCAAATCCTTATCACCACGACCCGAAAGGTTAATA
>JANMYC010000572.1:0-4774 GCA_031381715.1 Saprospiraceae bacterium | reverse complement strand
CAATTTTATTGACAGGTACGTGGTCATCAACCAAAGGTCCTCTTGAAGGAGCATCCACGAAATATCCTACATATCCATATTTTTCCCGTCCTACACGCCACACTTTTTCAATCACCTGAGGAGCATATTGCATAGATATTTGTTCTTTTGCAAAACGGGCATTTTTTGCGCCCGCCATATCGAGGTTGATGCCGTAATTAACAACATAGTTAAGTGGCAAGTTTGAAGCCCAATATTGAGAGCCCAAACACCATGTTTTTTCCTCTGGGTCAGCTCCTTCTACAGGGTTTCCGTAGTCCTCGGCATCAAAAAAGACGATGTCCACGCCCATATTACTGAGGGGGGTAGTTTGTAATTGACGTGCCATTTCTATGAGCATGCCCATTGATGAGCCGCTATCATCTGCACCCAATATGGGTTTGTTTTTAAAAGCAGCAGCCGTATCTCTATCTGCAAAAGGGCGCGAATCCCAATGCGCGGAGAGCACAACCCGTTTTGTTGCTTGTGGGTTATAGCGGGCTGTGATATTGGTGGCATTGTGTGATTTACCATCGTAGGTTTTAGCCACGAATGCTTGTTCAACTACCTCTGCACCGTATTCTTTGAATTTACTGATGACGTATTTTTTTACTTTAGCTGCCCCCTCAGTACCCACTATTCTGGGACCAAAAGAGACGATTTTATCTGTAAAAATATAAGCAGAATCTTGATTGAATTGTGGTATTGCAATATCTGGAAGAGGTTTTGCTTCTTCAACATTGGCAGTTGTCGTATCTGCTTTGCAGCCTTTTCCCATATCTGAAATCAAGGGCAGAATGACTGATATGGCAAATAAGCTCATAAGAACTAACATAATCCACTTCAAATTATTTCTAATCATATTGAAAGTTGTTTTTATTTATTCTTTTACCCAAGAAGTACCTTCTTTTGAGTCTTTTAATTGGATACCTGCGTCTTTCAAACCATCCCTGATTTTATCAGAGGTAGCAAAATCTTTATTTGAGCGCGCTTGGGCACGGAGGTCGATAACAAGTTGCATAACGCCTTCTAATGCTTGAGAGCCGCTATCAGATGTAGATTCATCTTTAAAACCAAGAATATTAAAAATGAAATCATTAAACGTTTTTTTCAAACGCTCCAATGACCCCTCAGTAATTTCATTGATATTAAGCTGTCCACCTTTAAAAGCGTTGATTTTTGAAGCCAATTCAAACAGACGCGACATGGCTTTTGGTGCATTAAAATCTTCACTCATATCCTCAAAAGCACCATCTATCAACTCGGTTACATCCCTATCTTGTTCACTATTAGCGGCATTTTTACCGTCAGTAGCCAATGATTGAAGTATTTTATGGGCTTCCATAAGGCGTTTGTAGCCTTTTTCTGCTGCTTGAAGTGCCTCATCTGTGATATCGAGCGTAGAGCGATAATGTGCTTGTAAAAAGAAAAAACGCACAACCATTGGCGAATATCCCTTTGAAATATGCGCACTATTGCCCGCAAATAACTCAGGTGGTGAAATAGTATTGCCATCCGATTTAGACATTTTTTTACCGTATAAAAGCAGCATATTGGCGTGCATCCAATAATTAGCGGGTTGGCAACCGCAAGCACCAAAGTTTTGAGCCACTTCATTTTCATGGTGCGGGAACTTCAAATCGCCGCCACCACCGTGAATATCAAACGTTTTACCCAAATATTTAGTACTCATAGCTGAACACTCCAAATGCCAACCGGGGAAACCGACCGACCACGGCGAATTCCAGTGCATGAGGTGCTCAGGGGAGGCTTTCATCCAAATTGCAAAATCGGCTGGATGATTTTTTTCATCTTGCTTTTTCAACTCGCGGGTTTCATTCATCAAATCTTCAATAATGCGACCAGATAATTTGCCGTAAACGCCCGTTTTTTGAGCAAATTTTAAAACATCAAAATAGACAGAGCCATTTTTTTCATAACCGTAGCCATTGTCAATGATTTCTTGAACCATTTCTATTTGCTCTGGAATATGCCCCGTAGCCCGCGGTTCGATGGATGGATTCAATGAATTAAAAATCGTCATCATATCATGAAATCCATTGGTATATTTTTGAGCGACTTCCATCGGTTCGAGTTGCTCAAGGCGAGCACCTTTTGCCATGCGGTCTTCACCGTCGTCGAGCAAATGCCCGACATCAGTGATATTACGCACATAGCGGACTTTGTAGCCGCAATATAAAAGATAGCGATAAATGACATCAAAGTTGACAAAAGTGCGGCAATTGCCGAGGTGTACATCGTTGTAAACAGTGGGTCCACATACGTACATGCCTACACGACCTTCGTGGATGGGCTTGAATTCTTCTTTCTGACCGGTTAAGGAGTTGTAAATCGTCAATTTCATGCGGCAAAGTTAAAAAATTAGTATTCCGTAGGTAGAAATACTTATTGAGAATTTAGTTTTTTATTAAATTAAGGTGTAATCCTGTATTTGTCGAAATATTCCTGAAATAATGGAACTCAATTGTAAAAATTGCGTGTAAATTCCATTAAGAAAGCGATATTTGCGGCTCTTTAGGAACTTTATACGATTTATTAGTGTTTTAAGCTGAAAACTTACCTTATAAAAATTATAAGAATCATACATTCATTTTGTTTATTTCTTCGGTTTGATAATCAATGAGTTATCAACAAATTATTAAAAGAGCTGGTTCTCAAATTTAAAAAATATGGTTATTTGGATTGCTTTTCTTTGCTTAGTCTTCGTGCTTTTGGCTATTGACCTCTCGATATTGAGTAAACTGAGACAGGGTGTTCCAACTGTTAAAGAATCATTTCGACAGACATTGGGCTGGATTTCTTTGGGTTTACTTTTTACATTTGCGATATACGGTATTTACGACAATCAAATTATGGGTTTTGGCGCAAATTTGACGGGTAAAGATGCCGCCATGCAATATTTAACGGGTTATTTGATAGAACAGGCATTGAGCGTAGATAATCTTTTCGTCATTGCGCTTATTTTATCATATTTTAAAATACCCCCTCAGTATCAGCACAAAATTTTATTCTGGGGTATTATTGGGGTTATTGTTACAAGGGGTTTAATGATTGGTGTGGGCTTCGCTTTAGTGCAAGCTTTTAGTTGGATTAATTATGTTTTTGGTGCTATATTATTGTATTCAGCCTATAAAATGGCTGTAACGGATGAAAGTGAAGAGGTTGATTTTGATAAAAACTGGGCAACGCGCGTTATTAAAAAATTCATACCCCTCAGTAATTCCTTCGGAACAGGCAATTTTTTTACTACATTAAATGGTAAAACAGCAGCTACAACCCTCTTTGTGGCTTTAATTGTCGTAGAATCAACGGATATCCTTTTTGCTTTTGACTCCGTTCCTGCGGTCTTCTCAATTACTCAAGACCCTTTCTTAGTTTTTAGCAGCAATATATTTGCTATCTTAGGGTTGCGTTCTTTGTATTTCGTATTGGCAGCATCCATGGAAAAATTCGAGTATCTTGAAAAAGCTCTTATCGCTATATTGGCTTTCATAGGTATCAAAATGATGATTGAAGAATATGTGCATATTCCTGTTGGTGTCTCATTGCTAATAGTTTTCAGTCTTTTGTTGGTAGGTATTTTAGCCTCGTTATATGTTCGTAAAAAAAGAGAGCGTAGTGAAATAGTCAAAACTTCATCTCAATCAGAAAAAGTATAGAATCATTTTGTGCTTTTTAATAAAAAACATAGTTTCTTTCATGGAAACTATGTTTTTTTATTTGGTAAGAATATATTTGAGCTTTTAAACAGGTTTTAAAAATTTCACGGGAGTAAAAAATGAAAAAGAATATAACTGTTCGCGCTGCAACGATTTCTGATATGCCGGCTATTCATGCTCTTGTTCGTGAATTAGCGGTCTATGAGAATGCTCCTGAGGCTCACACGGCTACTATTGAGCATTACGAAAGGGATTTTAATGAAAAAATATTTGAATCCCATGTTGCCATTGATGAGGATAATGAGACGATAGTAGGCATGATTTTTTATTATATGTCTTATTCGACATGGAAGGGTAGAATGTTGTACCTCGAAGATTTTGTGGTCACAGAGGCATATCGGCAATATGGGGTAGGGCAGTTGCTTTTTGATACCTATTTGGCGGTGGCTCGTCAAAAAGAATGTCGGTTAGTAAAATGGCAGGTATTGGACTGGAATGAGCCTGCAATCAAATTTTATAAGAAAAACGCCGCGATTATCGAGCAAGAATGGTACAATGGCAAGATTTTTTTAAATTAAAAATTTGATAATATTAAATATTTTATTTATCTTTGTGAGTGTCTTGGAAAAAATTATTTGAAAAAAGAACGATTTTGTTTCCGATTTTAAGAACCAAGTCATAAATTTGTTGTTCAATAGGCGATTAAGTGTTTCATTCAAGGAAAAAAGTACTTAAATTTATACTCTTAAAAATGCCTATTATTGATTTAAATTTCTTCTTGAATAAAGATAAATTATAGTGTTTCATAGTGTGAGGGGTGACCGCAATGCGAATAGTGGTTGCCCTTTTTTTATGACCATATCCCTCAGTATAGGGCTTTTTCATAAAAATTTGATTGGGTTTCAAAAGGGGCATCGCCCCGACAGTTCGGTAGCATAACCAGAAATGTTAAGAATCGGTCGCGGGGGGGGGGGCAAAAAAATAAAAAAAAATAGGGGGGGGCCGGGGGTACGATCATAATATTTAGTTTTTTTAAACAAAAGTGGGGGGGGGGGCCCAGTTTTTAAACAAAAAAA
>JANMYC010000278.1:0-3479 GCA_031381715.1 Saprospiraceae bacterium | reverse complement strand
AAATGCTGGCGCATTGCAACGTAACCTTTGAATTTGCTTACGAGGAAAAGCATAAAAAGCCCAATTTTTTCATGGCTTTCATTCTGAAAAACCTCGTAAAAGGTGGTTTGGTGAGCGAAAAACCGTACAAAAAGAGTGCTTCAACGGCACCCGAATTCATTATCAAAGACGATAGAAACTTTGATGAAGAAAAAAATCGCTTAATTGAATACATTAACAGAACAGTGCAGTTGGGTCAGAATCATTTTGAAGGAAGAGAATCCATGATTTTTGGTGAGATGACTTCAACGGAATGGAATAACTTGTTTTACAAGCATCTTGACCACCATTTGACACAATTTGGGGTGTAAAGTTTTACCCCTTCCCGTAAGTGTGCGGAACTTCGCTGCGCTCAACAGTATTTTCAACATTCTAAAAATTAAAAATCAATTTTTTCAAAAATTAAAAAGATAAAAATCATGAAAAAAATCATCATCGGTATCGTAGCAGCACTTATTGCCTTCATCGCATTTGGTTTTACGCAAGCAAGCGGATTACAAAATATCCAGATTGTCAAATCTGTCACTGTTAAAGGGTCAAAACAAGAGGTTTTTGACATGGTACGTTACCTCAATAATTTCCCAAAATGGTCGCCTTTTTTAGTGCAAGACCCGTCGCAAAAAGTGGAAGTTAAAGGCACGGACGGCAGCGTTGGTGCACAATATCACTGGGTTGGCAACGGCGGTGAAGACGTTGGTTTTCAAGAGATTATGAAAATAGATACGTTCAGTTTTGTGGGTATGCGCTGCGATATTCAAAAGCCTTTTGTGGCAAAACCAACTTTTGATTATTCTTTCAAAGAAACAGCGAATGGCATTGAAGTGACGCAAGATTTCAAGGTGCAATCGGGTTTGGTAGATGCTTTTTTCATGTGGCTTTTTGGGGCAAAAAAGGGTATGGAAGAGACCAATCAACAAGGTTTAAATTTACTTAAAAAAGCGATTGAAAAATAAAAAAAAACTATCTTTGGCACAAGCAATTTCCTTTTGAAGGAAATTGCTTTTTGTCCTTTTACCCCCGCAGTATTTTTAATAAGAATTTCACGTAAATAGGCGTAAAGAAATAAACATGCCGGCAGGCAGGTGCTGCTATCATTGGGCTGAAAATCATGCAAAATGCAGAGCAAAGCGAAGTATTTTGTGTTATTTTCAGAGCCGACTTAAAAAAGATAGCCGCGTTTATTTAGCCAAATTACTTAAAACAAGACAATGGATTTTAAACAAGACATAATCAAGCAAGAAGAAAACAAGGGCACACCACCACCACAAGATACCACATGGCTTAAAGACTTAGGCATGCAAAGCTGGCAAGCCGAGTTGGTCATGTCGGGATTAATCGTCACGGGGTTGTTCCAATTGCCTGATGCTTTTATCCGTTGGGTAGAACCCTCTATTATCCAATCGGGTGAGCTTGAATTTACTTTTTTAAAATTTGCCAGTATTATTTTTTTGATGGGTATTGATGTATTGGTTATCATCTTTGGTATTCATCTGCTGCTTAGAGGTATTTGGATTGCTTTGTTGGGTCTCAATTCGGTGTATCCAAACGGTATTGATGTGACTTCTAAAAAAGGCATGGGTGAAAAACACTGGCAAAAAGCGAAAGAAAAATACCCTGATTTGACAGCCTATTGTGCCAAATTAGATGGCGATTGTAGCGTTCTTTTTTCATCGGCTACGGTTATCACGATAATGGTGAGTTCTTTGTCTATTTGTGTTTTAGTCTTTTATAAATTAAGTACCTATTTGATGTCGGTTTTTCCAATTACACCTCAACACATTATAGCTGTTGGTGTAGTCATTTACTTTATGTTTTTGGTGGTGAATTTACTTCTATGGTACTTAAGCAAAAAATATCCTGATAATAAAAGGATTGAAAAAATAGTAACTCGATTTGGTGATGTGGTAGGTGTTATATTTTCGCTCTACATTTTTCAAAAACCTGTTGGCTATATTACAAGTATACAAATGTCAAACAGCAAGTCGAAATATGGTTTTATTATCATGATGATTGTCAGTCTTTTAATGGGCTTTGTAGTGGGTAAGCAAATGAACAAAAGCAATGCTTTTTATGATTTTGAAGCCGATAAATACATTACATTTAACAATCAACCGCATGAACTATTGGCATTTAATTATGAAAATCTCGTCGATAAAGAAGCTGAAATTTATACGCCTATCATACAATCAGATGTTATTACCGATGATTTTTTAAAGGTATTTATTCCAAATATTGCCAGAGAAAGGGAGCGTATGAACCTAAAAGAATACAGTATAAAAGAACGCTTTAAAATGAATAATGCCCAACGAGAAGCCATTGATAAGGAAAGATTTGAGGTCTATAAAGCATTCAATAGCATTTACATAAATGATACATTACAAGCCAATTTGACCTATCAATTTTACGAGCATCCGCAAGCCTCGGAGCGAGGTCTTTTGGTTTATGTTCCATCCGAACATTTTACAAAAGGCAGGAATATAGTGGAAATTAGAAAGAATTATTTTTCAAAAGATAGTGTTCAAAAAGTGGTTAAAATTCCGTTTTTTTATAAAAAGGAGTGAGTTTGTTACCCCCTCAGTATATAATCCTAAAATGCATTAGGAACGATGAAATAAATAAATTTACATTCTTTTGATGTGGAATAAAATTAAATAAGTGTACAATTTCAAGTTTACCCCCATACCCCCGAAGGGGGATTACATCTCAAAAAAGTGAAATTTTCGACTTTTACTTGATTTAATCCCCCTTCGGGGGTATGGGGGCGAACTTGAAAATTGAACCTTATTTAATTTTATTCCACATCAAAAGAATGTAAATTTATTTCTGTTTCATTCCTTATCTACTTTAAAACTCAAAAAATTCAGCTAAATGGTCTTCTAAAATCTCGATTAATTCGGGTTGCATAAAATTATAATCGTCGGGAATGTTGAATGTAATAATTTGCTTATTACGAATCCTTGGATTAATGTCTTCGGGATAATGCTGTTTGAGTCGGTCGCGGTGTTTGCGTTCCATGAGAAAAATAACGTCTGCCCACTTTATCATCCCTAAAGTGACTTTTATGCGCGCATTGTGCTCCGTACCTGCCGATTTTACGGCAAAATCAGGATTGTTTTCGAACATTTTTTCAGCAGTTAGGCTGCGGCGTTTGTTTTGGCTGCAAATAAATAAGAGCTTTTGTTTTTCCATTTCAAAGTTTAGGTTCTATGAAAATTTTAGTGGATTAATAAGAATTCATCAAAACTCTAATTCTCATGTGTTGAAAATTGGGTAGACCAAAAGATAATCTTTTGATGTGGCGAATGAGATTATTGAGTCCTTCAGTTGCAGCATTAGTGACATGAGTTTTGGCAAAAGAAGCTATATCGTTTTTTCGATTTTGTAGAGTTTTGATAAAAGGTAATAGGCAATTTTGCCCTGATTTTTTGGCGTTAGATAAC
>JANMYC010000267.1:0-6676 GCA_031381715.1 Saprospiraceae bacterium | reverse complement strand
TTTCTTTAAAAATGATAAAAAATGCCCGTTATACTGAGGGGGGCTGTAAATCGAATGATAAAGTGATTTTAAGAAAGAAATTCCGTTTAGCACCATTTCTATTTAAAACAATGTACTGATTAACGGGGAACAAGCTCGCGTACCTTTTCGTTGGTCATAGACGGAGAGTTGGAAAACTTCTATGTTCTTGCAGCCGTTGCGCCAACTTGACAAATCAGCTACTAAACAGAATTCCCTATCTTAAAATCGACCTTTTTTTGTTATTTAAAGGTCTATTTTCTTTTTTATTTTATGTTGAATTAAAAATTAAATTGATGATACAAAGGTGACCGTTGTTTATAAACCAACTGTTGTAAAACTTTATCCGACATTTCCCACGACTATTTGTAAAATGGGTATTTAATTTAAAAAGCATCAGAGATGCGAAATATTTGTAGAGAAAACGGCTAAAATCTCATTTTTAAGGTGCAGCTCACCGACAGAACAAAAGCTATTTCGGTGCGCTGCACCTTAAAATCGGTGTTTTGTATTTTTTACTACAAATATCACGCAGCTCTGCTGCTTTTTTCACTCTGTTTAAATCCAATTTACATAAATGTCTTTTTTCAAAATTGCTGTGGGAAATGTCGGTATTTAGGCTATTTTTCTAAAGCGAAACTCCAATTCAGCTTTTTAAAATGGTATTTTGACAATCAATACTGAGGGGGTATCTAAAATTAAAAAGTCGGTGAAAAATTACTTTTCACCGACTTTTTAATACCATAAAATAGACTTAAAATGCCTCAAACAGACGGAATATCCGTGATATATTTCTGAAAAATGGTATAAAGTTTTTCAGGTATATTTTTGTCGTTAAATTTCAAAGTAACGTATTTAGGCCCCTTTTTTACTTTTAATTCGTAAGAAAAAGCATCATTCATGGGCATAGCTAAGCCGCGCTGATTAGCTTCATCATCTTCAACCTCTATCGATTTTGATTTCGGTGGGTTAGAAATTATATCAGACAATGCATCGCGCTCATCGTCGGGAATTTTATCCAAATCGATACTGGCATTATTAGTCATGCCCATAAATCCCCCTTCTTTTTTTAATTTAATTTTCATTTTGCTATTTTTTATTTGGTAAGCCCAAAGACGACATTTTATTGAAAATCAATATCACAATATCTTTATTTCTTAGTCTTAGGTACAATAATCCCCACACTCGTAAAAGCTTTATTGACGGATTCAATCGTGTTCGCAGGCACTTTATTGGTGAGTGCAAGTGCCTTTGTTGAAGTAGTCAGCGCTTTATGCAAATCCTTAAACTTAGATGAAGGTTTCAATAATTTTAAAGCTTCAAACCACAATTTAGCGGCAACTTGCGTACCAATATCCAACGAAACTAAATAAAAAGCTTTATTTGGGATGCCGCTATTGATGTGAACGCCACCATTATCATTCGTCCCTTTATATATTTTATCCATGTGGTCAGGTTGAGCCATCATGACCAATGTCAAATCCCCAGGAGATTTCATGGAGCGAATCGCTTTTCCTTTAAATTTACCCAACATGCAGCTTGCACCAACGCCCCAGTCAGCTGTTTGAGCCGTTTGTTTGGCATTAAATTGAGCAATGGCTACCCCAAATACATCAGCAAAGTGCTCATTCAATGCTCCAGATTGATTTTTATAGATAAGCCCTGCGGTATATTGAACCACACCGTGCGTCAGTTCATGTCCCGTAACGTCCAAAGCCTTTGTAAAACCAGTGAAATTCACACCATCACCATCACCAAAAGTCATCTGTTCGCCATCCCAAAATGCGTTATTGTAGCGAAGCATATAATGCACATTAAAGATCAAATCCATGCCGTTGCCGTCAATAGAATCCCATTCAAGTTGATTTTTAAAATAATCCCGCACGATTCCCGCACTTTCGTAAACTGCATTGACATCGACATCTTTTGAATCAGGATTACCTTCTTTTCTCTCTAATTTTAGCTTTTGTTTACCCGTATTTTGACTATTATACACATATCTATCGGCTTTGCCTTCGGATAGCTCCATATCGGGCAACATTCGAGTGACCATCATAAATTCAGTGCGTTTTACCCTGAAATCTTGATCCCTTCTGACATCAGAACCCGACTCTACATCTACACCTTTTTTCTTGAGTTCTTTAAAAACAACATCTGGAATAATATGGCAATTACAAATTGGAAAATGCTTCATAAAATAAAGGAGAATATTTAATGTTTGGTTAAAATTTTTTTCAAAGATATGCTTTTAATATTTCATGTCAAATATTTTTCAAGGATTGGTTTTGTAAACCAGCTTTTACATAGTCTATTGACACCTTTTAATTTGACGATTCAGATGTCCATAATCTCTTCTAAATTTTTTTTATAAAAAAATATTTAGAAGATGTTTGAAAATACGCTATTAGTGCTACATTTGTAAAACAGAGAAAAAAGCAATAAAGTTTGGTTTTATACCGCTGTTTTATCTCTTTTATGGAATATATACAATATCTAACGAATTTTATTTTGAAATAATATATTAATAAGAATGAAAATATTACACGTCAGTGCAGAATGTTATCCCGCTGCTAAAGCGGGAGGATTGGGTGATGTAGTAGGGGCTTTACCTAAATACCTCAATTTGGCGGGTTATGAAACGGCTGTAATCATCCCAAAGTACCCAACCAAATGGCTCGACAATCAAAAATACCGTGAAATAATAAAGGGAAATGTGCGCTTGGGTATGAAATATGTGCCCTACACCGTAGAAGAATGCTTGAATAAGGATTTGGGTTTTACGCTTTATGTAGTCAATACCCCTCAGTATTTTAATAGAAAAGGCATATACACAGAGGAAAGCGGAATCGGATACAGCGATGATGTGGAAAGATGGTTGACGTTTCAACAAGCAGTCATTCATTGGATATTGGGCTTGAAAAACAAGCCAAAAGTGATGCATTGCCATGATCACCACACAGGTTTATTGCCTTTTATGTTAAAATATTGCCCCGAATACAATTCATTAAAAGATATTGCTACGGTCTTTACCATCCATAACGGACAATATCAAGGTATGTTTAGCTGGACAATGTCGCAATTACTGCCTTTTTATGTAGCAGAGGCGGCGGGTATGCTTGATTGGGGAGGCCTGATTAATCCAATGGCAAGCGCCATAAAATGTTGTTGGCAATTCACAACCGTTTCGCCGGGTTATATGGAAGAATTGAGGAACAATTCGGGCGGTTTGGAGTGGTTGATGAACAATGAAAGGGATAAAAGTGTGGGCATCCTCAATGGCATTGACAATGAAGTTTGGAATCCGAAAACCGACCCAATGCTTCATGCTCGATTAGATGATAATGTTGCAGAGTATAAAAATGCTAATAAAAGTATCGTCTGTGAAAGGTTTGGGTTGATAAAAGAATTGCCATTGATTACGTTTATTGGTCGAATTGTACTTGAAAAAGGAGCGGATTTATTGCCAATAACCATTCGTCGTTTTTTGCAACAGGGTGCAGCAGCAACATTTGCAATATTGGGAACGGGTGACCCCTCAGTATCTGATGCTTTACAACGGGTTGCGTTTGAATATACCGGGAAAGTAGGGGTTGTTTTGGAGTATAACGAGACTTTATCGCATAATTTGTACGCAGGAAGTGATTTTATAGTGATGCCAAGTCGAGTTGAGCCTTGCGGTTTGAATCAAATGTATGCTTTGAGATACGGTACAATCCCAATTGTCAGAAGTATTGGGGGCTTAAAAGATACTGTTATTGATATCTCTGCGCAAAGTGGAGGGGCTGGTATCCGTTTTTCGGAGTACAGCTCGGATGATTTATTGATGGCTTTTAATAGAGCAATGCGTCTATATTGGGATGAAAGAGAACATTTTGAACAACTAAGAAAAGATGATATGGCAATTGACAACTCATGGGAAAAATCAACGGGAGATTATTTGAATATTTATAAAAAGATAACACGATTAGGGTAAAATAATGTGTAACACTATTGGTTCATACATAGAACTGAAATACTTTTGTAATTATTGCTGATTTGTTTACGGAGCTTAAAGCTTCTTAAATGTTGATTAGTGGTTTTGTAATGAATGTAAAGTAATTTTTTATTGTGAATTAATCTTGTTGCAGCGAAGTTCTACGTCGAATTTTTACTATCCCAGATAGATAACACAAAAATAATTCGTCTGTACCTATAACTTCGCTGTTTTTTTTGTCCAAACTCTTGGAAATCTCTCCTAATATTCTATATTTGACTTTTGATTTTATACTCCATACTGTCATGCAAAGCTTGATGGCGCAAAATGCGCTCAAGGGGTATAACTATCTTGCATTTAAATATTTTATATAACCACAACCCACAGTTTTTTATGGAAAAAACCATTAAAATGATCAGTCTCATTCTTGGAGGCGGGCAAGGCTCTCGCTTATATCCATTGACAAAAGACCGCTCGAAGCCAGCCGTTCCTATTGCAGGAAAATACCGTTTGATAGATATTCCCATTTCTAACTGCATTAATAGTGGCATTAGGAGAATGTTTGTGGTGACTCAGTTCAACTCTGCTTCCCTGAATCAGCATATCAAAAACACGTACAATTTTGATAATTTCAGAGGTGGTTTTGTGGATATTTTAGCGGCTGAGCAAACCCCTGACAATCCGAATTGGTTTCAAGGCACTGCGGATGCTGTTCGTCAAACCATGCGCCATATGGAGCGCCAAGACTATGATTATATCCTCATCCTCTCAGGTGACCAATTATATCAAATGGATTTTTTAGCCATGGCTAAGGAGCACATTTTGAAAGGAGCCGCTTTGAGTATAGCTACCATCCCCGTAAACGCTGATGATGCCACGGATTTTGGTATCATGAAAGTAGATAAAAAAGGCATGATTGAGAGTTTTATTGAAAAGCCTAAATCAGATGTGCTCGACCAATGGGTCTCGCCCGTTTCAAAAACAGATGAAAAGAAAGGCAATATCTATCTGGCGAGTATGGGTATCTATATTTTCAGTAAAAAAACGCTGAATGATTTGCTCGATAATAATAAAGAATCTATTGACTTTGGTAAAGAAATCATTCCATCAGCCATCAAAGGCGGCTTGAAAGTAGCCAGTTACCAATACAATGGCTATTGGACGGATATTGGAAATATATCTTCATTCTTTGAAGCGAACCTCGAACTCACGGACAATATCCCTAAATTCGACTTGTACGACAAAGATAAAATGATATTTACGCGTGCTCGGATGTTACCACCTTCCAAATTCTTTGGCACTACTTTCAAAAAAGCCTTGGTAGCCGAAGGTTGTATTCTACACGCCAAAAGCATTGAACGTACTATAGTGGGTATTCGTAGCCGAATCGGTGAAAAAACAGTTATGAAAAATACCATCATGATGGGTGCTGACTTATATGAGCACCTTAAAGAATTGATGAGAAAGGATACTATAAATATCGGTGTCGGTAAAAATTGCTCAATCGATATGGCAATTTTGGATAAAAACTGCCGCATCGGTGACAACGTTACGATTCAAGGCGGCGAAGGATTAGAAAAAGTGGAAACGGAATCTTATTGTATCATTGATGGAATTGTGGTTGTTAAAAAAGGTGCTACTATTCCAAGTGGTTCAAAAATAGGTATAGTATCTTAAAACCACATAGTAATCCAATAAAAGAAAAAGCTAAAAGTGAACATCTCACTTTTAGCTTTTCTTTTTTAATGTAGAGCGGAACTCCAATTCCGCAACACCATTAAAATATCGTCAAAAAATCTTTGGTCAACTCTTTATAATCGTTGGTGTAATCATTTCTGGTATCCGAGTTATGAACCACGATTTCTTCATTCAACATGGGTTTATTCTCACATTCAAATTGAAGTAACAATCTCTCAATCGGTTTGTTGAGTAGGGTATGTACTTGCATTCTTTTAGTGCAATAAAAACCATAAGTAAGAGCCACTTCCATAAAGCGCAAGCCTTCGATAAGCGGTAAAATAACGCAAAAACGACCATTTTTATTTAAAAGTTGGCGCGTGGCGTTGAGCAAATCGCTGTGTGGCAATTTGACAGTATGCCGCACATTGGCTTTATCTTGATTGCTTGAAAAGGTGCCACCCGTAAAAAAAGGGGGATTACTCACTATCAAATCGTATGTGGAATCGTGACTTTTTGCAAACTCTTGAATGGATTCGTGGTAAACATGCAAACGCTCTGAGAAAGGACACGATTCCATGTTTTCTTTGGATTGTAGAAAAGCTGCATCGTCAATTTCTACGGCATGAACTTGAGCATTGTTATCCGTGTTGGCAGTTCTTTGAGCCATCATAATAGCTATTACCCCCGTTCCGCTGCCAATATCTAATATTGTTTTCGCTTCCGAAACATCAGCCCAAGCCCCTAAAAGTACGCCATCTAAACCGACCTTCATGGCGCAGCGGTCTTGTTCTATTTTAAATTGTTTGAAGTTGAAAGGTTTGCTCACTATTTTTTTTTCTTGAAGCATACATTTTAATATTGATTTTGACTGAAAAAACAGAGAATTTGCCGAATTGGATACAAATATATCTTATTTTTCAGATTAGTTATAAAACGCATAAAAGTAGATTTAGTTTATGAACCTTGAAATGCGTTCTACTTTTTAAAATAATAATATAAAAATAA
>JANMYC010000265.1:0-3685 GCA_031381715.1 Saprospiraceae bacterium | reverse complement strand
GCACTTTCTTTTATTTGTTCTTCTGCTTTATGAAGTTTTGACAGAATAGTCGCAAAAGCAAAAGCCCCCACTACCAAAAACAACTGAATCGGGTGCGCATACCGCTTATGATGCCCTTTGAAAAACTCCAAGGTCAGCTTACCTGGTATAAAAAGGTGCTTTAATGTCCAGAAGAACTTACCATCAAGGTGAAACATGGTATGAATAAACTCATGCAACAAATCATGCATAGTCGTTTTGCCATCTGTCGGCTTTTGGCCGCACTGAGAGCAGTTTTTATCAAACTCTGAAAGTGGATAATGGCAATTGAGGCAATAAGGATGGTGTTTTCCGTGACTTTTGTGGCTCATAAGGTTCGCTTTTATATTTCAATACTCGCTGCGCTAAAGTACAATTTTTTCTAAAAATCTTGCCTTTTTACGACAAAAAATGGTCGGATACTGAGGGGTATCCGAACATTTTATTGGTTATTGGTTATTGGTTATTGGTTACGAAAAACAATAATTAACAACCAATAACCACCAACTAACAACTATTTTAGTCTTTAGAGTTACTTTCTCTCGTAGCCGCTGCGACTAAAGCAGCATATTCCGAAGGACTTAGACCATCCAAACAATATTGAACTGGATTGACAACCTCTCCATTAAGGTGTACTTCATAATGGCAGTGAGGTCCCGTGGATTGTCCCGTAGAGCCAATCAAGCCAATGCGTTGCCCCTTTTTAACTTTATCGCCCTCTTTCACGTCTATGCGGCTCATGTGCCCATAAAGCGTTTGATAGCCGTAACCATGGCTGATAATAACGCATTTTCCATATCCACTGTCGTAATCAGCTTTTACCACCGTTCCATCTCCTGTCGTTTGGATAGCTGTACCTTGGTCGGCCGTAAAATCTATTCCTTTGTGAAAACGGCGAACTTTATGAATCGGGTGTACTCGCCAGCCAAAGCCCGATAAAGCATCCAAGTGAGCAGCCAAAAGGTCAGCCCGAACCGGCTTTATGCTCGGAATAGATGAAAGCATTTTTTCTTTTTCTTTTACCAAATTGGCTATTGTATCGAACGAACGCGATTGAAGAGCAATCATGCGGCTCATGCGTTCTACCTTATCTTGCGTTTCCACGATGGTTTTACCGCTCGCAAAATTGGCTAAGCCTGCGAATCTGTCATTACCACCTGTACCACCATTAAATACTGAGGGGTCTATCGGGTTAGCGTTGAATGCCAGGCGGAAGAGCTTTGCGTCTCTTTGTTGAAGTGCCAAAATCGCTTTCTCATTCAGTTGTTGCTGTTTTTGGAGAGATTCATAATGTAGCCTTAACTGTTCTATCTCCATTTCTTTTTTTGCAATTTCATTATCCTTAGGCATAATTCTCTGCAAAATAGGATAGCAAATCATGAAGCCAACAATAACAGCCGAAGCAATTCCGAAGAATTTTAATGCCTTTTCCTTACCGCTAACTTCTACTTTTTCATACTGGAGTGTATGGGTATTGTAAATAAATTTTTCCTTACTCATAAATTAAAATTGATGTCCTTGCCCTCTATCATTCGACAATCAGACGTGAGTGAATGTGTCCTTTTGTATTCTACGTTCAACGAATTAAACGCAAAGTTAGTTACAGCCTTAACACGCTGTACATTTTACTTTGTTAAAACTCAAAACAAGAATAGGACTTTAACCATTTTTTAACAAAATCTTAACACTGTGTGTGTGGTTTGGAAAAAAAACGACGTCATTCGTTCCGTCTAATCATTTATTTGTAAGATTCGGCAAGTATTGTGCCCTTTAAAATGTGTTTGTTCTTATTATAGTGCTGTCTTTCTTTTTTTAAATAAAAAGATGGTCAAAAATAGCAATTTGTTCGATATTATAATCTATTTATTTTGATTTTTTAAAAATATTTATCGGCTTTCTATTTTAAAGCGTAATTAAAAAATCATAAATAATCATTTTAGCCAAATAAAATTAATTTTAATATTATTTAAAAATTATTTCACACCTGTATCACACTCTATCAACGTGAGCAGCCATTTGCCATTTTCTTTTTTGAGGTCAAAATTGCGTGATTTACCATTCCCACCATCGGTCTTGAAAGTCATAACTGCCTTGGCTCTATCTCCATTAACAACCGAAGTCACCTTGGCAGTTGTAAATTCCTCAAATTCACCATCTTGAGCGCAATAAAATCTATCGGCATCCATGCCCGAAGGAACGTCACCTAAATCTTCATTTTGCCAAAGTTTTTCGCATTTTCGAAAAAACACTTCCTCATTAGTGAGAAACTCTTCACTGACGCAACCCGTTTTCATAAGCTCACCAAAGTATTTTTTAAATTCTATCTCATTGATTTTCAAGTGTTTACCGTTCGCTTCTGTGAAGTCGATGCGCTTTGAAGTATCTACACTAAATATGTTATACCATTTATAAAAATTGTGAATTGTAGTTGCTATAGCCGTAGAATCGGGAATGGGCTGAGTGGTAGAAGTAGTTGCAGCTTCGCTTTTTTTAGAGGTTTCTCTACATGCAATCATCAGAATGCAGATGCTTAAAAGAAGTATAAATTGTCTCATTTGAAATGGTTTTAATTAAAAAGTAGTAAAAAGTTTTTTAAATCTGAAAGTATCGGTGAATCTAAATCAAAAATATGGCTTTTATTCATCATTACATAGTCGAAATTTTGAAGGCTACATTTGCGTTCAGATTGCTTTTTATCATTTTTGGAACAGGTATCAAACCGAATATAATTGCTCAACCAAAATTTATCAAATTCCTTTTCTGAAATAGCTTTACCTTTTTGAATAAGACACTCTCGCCATTTTTCAAGACAATCTGCATAAGTAGAATCCTGCGTTTTAATAGCTTTCAAAACTGTCTCTAATTCTCCCTTTTCTTCTAAGTTTGTGAAAAAACAAGCAATATTCACTGTTATTGCTTCATCAATCGGGACATCAATAAATTGATTAACGCTTTCAAATTGGGTTTCAATCTGAGAAATACCTTTATTTTTCAAGGCTTGATTCAAAGATTTTAAAGTAAAATCCAAACGTTCTCTTATTGTAAAATTATCGATATCTAATAAAATACCTATTTTATCAATCCCTTTCTTAGGAACCTCATCTAACAAATCTTCAATTTTAGTAGTTAACTCACCGAGCCCACCCAAACACTCGAAATCGTCTATTCTACAAATAGGCGTATCTACTTCTACATTGACGTGCAGATGTTGAATAAGAGCTTCAATAAAGGCTTTATCATTTTTACTTTCAACGATGAGTTTATTCATAAAGTGTTGATTTTCAAAGGCTTATTCGCCTCTCATCGGTTTATCGTTTTCAAGTTTATATTCTAATACTTCTGGGCGTATTTTATTAGCAGCAATTTCATTGGTCTTGATATGGCGATATAGCTCAAAATAAGCCGCTTCATTTTCAAATTCTAAAGCCGTTTTATCAAAAGCAGTTATCATTTCACGGCTGTGCGTAGCCGCAAATATTTGAATATCATAAGTAATTGCCAATTTGAAAAGCATTTTCCAAAACTCTTCTTGAACCGTATAATGTAAACCATTTTCAATTTCATCAATCAATAAATATTTACCCCCCTCAGTATTTGAACCACTTGAACCGTTTTCATTTTGAAAAGCAGCTATAGTAATGACATAGCGCATTATTTTTTGAATAGC
>JANMYC010000247.1:0-1892 GCA_031381715.1 Saprospiraceae bacterium | reverse complement strand
GTTTGTCTTATGACACACAAATAGATTTGTAAATCCTTTCAAATAGTCATTTATTGATTTTTCATCATAGAGTTTCATCAAACAAGGTAACACTTTTTAAGCCTTTGTTGCAAAAAAGCTAAAGTGCCAAAGTAGAACTAAACAGCCGCCACAATATAGGTTTTCAAAAAAAGTACAAATAATCGTTACACGTAACGTTGTAAATTGTTTTAAAACGTTACGTGTAACGATTATTTCATAATAACTATCTCATAAACTAACAATGTCTTCGCCAAAGGCAAAGCATAGATTAATTACTTATATATAGTTGTAAGAGCTTGAGAATCAAGCTACAACAGTCTTTGTATTAATTTTATTAAGCATATTTACAGCCCCTAAATGTTCCAGTATAGATATGTTTTGGGGGTCTAAAATATTGTTTATGTCCAAAACGGGGGTATTTTTCAAGTGTTTACTGAACAAAATCGCCCTAAAGCAGGTTTTTAAGTCTAAAATGCTCAAAAACTCGAAGTGGTATTGCTCTTTGATACTATCAATCAAAATAGCGGATAGATTGACCATAAAAAAAGACAAACCTACGGCATTATTTATTTGTCGGGGATTTGTACTTTTAAAATCAGACAATCCAAAATACTGTTTAGCATCTCTAAAATTAAACTCTATTTGAAAACGTAAAGAATAATACTCCACGAGTGTCATACCCTCCAATGTCAAATCGGTAGAAAATAACAGAACGAATCCTGATTTTTTACTTTTTTTATGATAACACCGAATAATAACGACATTAATCCACTGTCCAATATTTCTGGTTCTGACCTTTTTAATTTGAAAAAAGGTAAAAATACAGTCATCTTCCTCTTTTTCATCAATTTGATGGGCTTGTAATTGTGTAAAATCCACTTTATCCCCATAAATACGTTGTCTTGTTCCCGCTTTAGGCGGATAAAACAAAACCGCCCCGAGTGCTCGGGGTTCAATTTTGAAATTAAAAAGAGGTTCTTCTCAGCAGCAAGAAGACAATAGGTCAAATTGCCGTAAGCACCATCTCCCACTAAATAACTCGGATGGATGAAAATACTGGCTAAAAAAGGTAAAACACGCGTCAATAAGAGGGTCAATGCCCGACTACTTTCGCTTTCCACTTTTGTCTTAACCTTGTTCTTTGAACCCA
This sequence comes from Saprospiraceae bacterium, assembly GCA_031381715.1. Taxonomy (GTDB): domain Bacteria; phylum Bacteroidota; class Bacteroidia; order Chitinophagales; family Saprospiraceae; genus JAAFJT01. The sequence continues at coordinate 721 of JANMYC010000247.1, read as the reverse complement.
CGGGACGACCCGAAGGGCGCACTTCAACAACCATTCCTGCTTTTTTATCTTTCTTTTTTTGCGCACTCACTGCCTTTTTTGCTTTATTTTCGGCAGTTTTTGCCGCATCTTGGCTCAACTGCGTAAAATCAACAACATAGGACTTGCGTTTGCCAACAGCTATCAACGATAATACGCCAAAGGACACACTTTTGATGACTTTACCTAATTTACTACTGAAAAAATAACCAATTTTATCCGTACACTTTCCAGCTTTATCTTCAACAGTTTCGTCTATGGCTAATAAATAAACCCCACTATAATTCGCTAAATGCACCCGAAGCATCGTTATCAATAATTGATGCCAAGATATATCTGTTGACATAAAACGCTGGACACTGCGGTAACTGATTGAACAATAGCGGCTTATATTAAGCTGCGTCACCCCACCACTACTAATGGAATAAATCCCTTGGATGATTGATATAAAGTGCCCTATATTTGCACTCGGAATTAAGCTGCTAAGGCTTTTAATAAGACTTGGTAATTGTTCCATTGCACGGAGATTGATGCTTTTTTTTCGCAAAATTTAAACATTCAATTTTCGTGCGCTTTTTATGTATATCTTTTTTTTATTATAAACCGCCTATGGCGAAGATATTGTTATATCTTTAAGCGTTTTGAACTTAATGCAATAGCCACTCACACGAGCCTTGCCAAGTTCTTTTCCATACATTTGGGC
>JANMYC010000170.1:0-4527 GCA_031381715.1 Saprospiraceae bacterium | reverse complement strand
ACGCCCATTATGTTGTTTTCGTGCTTGGGTTTTTATTTTTTATTTAAAAAACGGAGAGAGCAATTTTGGGCAGTGAGTCTCTTTTTAATGGTATTTATTTATATATCGTTCACTCATAATATTTGGTGGTACGGTGGTGGTTTGGGGCAACGCCAAATGATTCAGATTTACCCTCTTTTAGCCCTTCCTTTTGCTGCTTTTTGGGAGGCTGTTTTGGTTAAAAAATGGGCAACTGGCTTGGTGGGAATATTGGGTGGCATCTGTATTTATTTGAATGTGTGGTTGATGTATCAAGCACATAAAGGTGGTCATTTTGATGCTGAATATACGACTCCCGCTTATTTAAGAGCCACTTTAGGTCGTTGGAATATTTCTGACGATACTCGATTGCTTCTGGATAATAAATACAATTTTACGGATGAAATGCAAGATATTGAAGTGCTTTTTAAAAATAATTTCGAAACGGATACTTTACAAAATATTGTTAATCAAAATATTATAAATGGTTTAAAATCCTTATCAGTGGATAAGGCGCATCCGTATTCTCCTAAGTATGAAATCAGTACAAGCAATCCAAACTATAAAAAATGGTTAAGGACTTCGGCTGTTTTCAAAGCTACTCAAAAAGAATGGAACACTTGGAGCATGATGCAATGGATTGTCACTTTAAAAAAAGGTGAGCAAGAAGTGAAGTCTTTTTATCTTCGTCCGCATAGGATTATGGTGGATGGTGAAACGAAAATTATCAATTTGGATGCTAAAATTCAGCGCTATGATTTTGATAAAATTGTTGTGAGTTTTTGGAATACGGACAGTGAAAAACAGATGATAATTGATGATTTGAAAGTGGAATTGTTCAATTAAAACGCTGAAATACTGTCACGCTGGAGCGTGATGACGACTGAATCGTCAAGGTATGTAAAGAGGAATGATACCTCCTAAAATCAAAAACTCTACCACAATGTGGTAGAGCTTCCAACTAAAAAGCATGAAAAATTTACTAACGAACAGTTAGGAAAAGGCTCAAATGAATGAGCTTTATTTTGAATTGTGCTTATTTATATGAGATGAAAATCGACGTCATATCAATTTTTATAAACCTAAAAGTGATTGGAATTATTGAAGTTTAATGTATCACATCTAAACTCTGTGAAAATGAAATGGAATTAAGGCAGTTGCTTAAGAGAACAAAGTCATAATTTTCAAGGTTAATTTAGTTTTTCATTGTGATTTTATCTTTCGTTGCACAAATATAAGACTAATTTCCAAATTTGTAACCTTTGTTTACTATTTTTATTGTTTTAGGTACATTTTGCCTTGATAAGTATAGGGAATACATATAAAAAGGTATGAATTGTAGTGCTTTTTAAGCTTAATGGCGGTGAGAATTGTGGGCAGAATTCACTTTTTTGAGGGCATCCATGTCCCATTTCCTAATAAAAGTCAATGGTTTTGATATTTTGTAATGGTCTTTTTCAGCGTTTTCGGAATGTGTAATGGTGATAGAAGTTTCGGCATGGACGCAGCTTGCTTCTGAACAGTTGTGTTCAATAATTTCAATATCGTCGGTATTTTTTAATTGAAATTTAGCAATTACCCATTGTTTGAGAAGGCTTTTAATTTGATTGTTTTCGGGGTCGAGGGGGTTTTTGAATTTATTCATCTGATTATAATTTATGTTAACTGTTTTTAATATCTGTGAACTGTGGGGCTATTTGCTTGTTACAGTTCACAGCCCAACAGTTCACAGTTTTTAAAGTTGTATAATTTCCACAATTTCCAAGCCATAGCCAATGAGCCCAACGCGGCGTTTTTGACTGCGGGTGATGAGTCGAATTTTACAAACGCCTAAGTCCCTCAAAATCTGAGCACCCACGCCATAATCCCTTTGATCCATTTGATACTGAGGGGTTGACTTACGCTCTTGTTGAGACTTATAAGCCTTTAACCTTTGCAACATAGAATAACCTTTTTCGGCTTGATGCATGTACAAAAACAGCCCTTTTTCCTCTTTTTCAATGATTTCAAAGGCTTTATGGAGGTCAGATTCGTGATTTTCAAACAAACTGCCCAAAATATCATTCGGCTCGGTGGAAGATTGAACCCTCACTGGAACTGAATCACCTGCCTGCCAATCACCTTTTTTAATTGCCAAATGAATATCACCTGTGGTCAATTGCTGATAGGCAAAAACTTCTAATTCACCATATTTTGAAGGTAATTTTACGTTCAATTCACGTTTTACAAGCCTTTCAGTGCGCATTCGATATGCCACTAAATCATCGATACTGACGATTTTGACATCGTGCTTTTTAGCTATTTGTACGAGTTGCGGAAGGCGTGCCATTGTCCCATCTTCATTCAGAATTTCAACCAAAACGCCCGCTGGATAAAGACCCGCGAGGCGCGCCAAATCTATTGCCGCCTCGGTGTGTCCTGTCCTTCGCAAAACGCCGCCAGCCTTGGCACGAAGAGGAAATATATGCCCTGGGCGCGCGTAATCGCTTCCTTTAGCATCGGGATTGGTAATCCAACGAATGCCCGTTGCTCTATCGTAAGCGGAAATTCCCGTTGAGCAGCCTTGACCCAATAAATCGATTGAAACCGTAAACGCCGTTTCGTGAAGTGCCGTGTTTTCGGGAACCATTGGTTTGAGTTCGAGTTCTTCGGCTCTTTTTTCTTCAATCGGCGTGCAGATTAAACCTCTACCGTGCGTAGCCATGAAATTGACCATTTCGGGCGTAATAAGCTCAGCAGCACAGATAAAATCACCTTCATTTTCGCGGTCTTCATCATCCACGACAATGATGATTTTACCCAGACGAATGTCCGCGATGGCTTCTTCGATAGTATTGAGATGAAATTCTTTGTCAGTAGTGGGCATAGAAAGCGCTTCTTCTAAAATCATTTTTTAATATTTTTTAAAATTGCTGTACAGTTTTATTTGATTATTATTAAAACAAAAGATAGCTTAATTTAGTTGATTCACTACCGTTTTACTTTCCAAAACGGCATTTAAAATAAGTGTAGAGGATTTCCATGAATACTTTTTTTCTACGAATAAACGACCGTTTTTACTCATTTTATCTCTAAAATCAGGGTTTTTTAATAGAAATACTATTTTTTGAGCAAATTCTTCTTTGGTATTGGCTATCGAAATTTCGGAATCAGGCGTTGCTAAAATAGCACTGTTTACCAATTGAGTCGTCACGCAAGGAATCTCCATTGACATCGCTTCCAATATTTTATTTTGTTGACCGCTGCCGTGAAAAAGGGGGGCAACTAATAATTGAGTCGCTTCGTAAGATTCGCGAATATCTTCGACCCAACCCTTAACGGTTATGTGGGGACCTGCCAAATCCCAAACTTCAGAAGTCGGGCGAGCACCAGCGATTAAAATTTTAATGTTCGGAAAATCGTTCAGTATTAAAGGCAAAATACGGTGTACCAAATATTTGGCGGCTTCAACATTAGGATAATAGCCTAAATTTCCAATAAAAGCGACGTTGTACTGAGGGGATGGTTCTACAATTGTATTTTCTTCTTTTTTAAAAAAATCCAAGTCAACACCATTAGGTATTATATGAATTTCGTTTTTTTGATTTAAAAGTAGAGCCTCTCTATCTTGCTCTGAAATAATAGTTAAATTGTCGAAATCTCCCCCAATTTGAGCTTCATATTTTGCCATTTTATGCGCCTCAATTCGCCAAAACCAACGCGTGAGCCAGTTGGAACTGTTCGCTCGGCGTTCAGCGCCAAGGGAAAAAGCATCCATGTAGTCGAGGGTTTTAGGAATATTCACGTCTCGCACATACTCCGCCATGCGCGCCAATTGGGTGTAAATATGGTCAGGTTGCTCCGTTTTTATAATATCGGTAACCTGCTTTTTTATCTTTTTATCGTAAAAATAGGACACTTGAAAGGGGAGTGCAATGCCCTTTAAAGTATTAGAAATGGTATTTTTTACAACGGTAGATTGGGATAAAGGTATGATGTGGATATTGGAGCAAAATGGCTTAACTGCTTGATAATCAATGTCTTGTACTTCATCTTCTGCAAGTGCACATAACACTATTTCATGATAGCTTGATAGCTCACGGATTTGATGAAAAATGCGGAGTTTGTCTCCTTTTTCAAGTGGATAAGGAAAGCGTGATGTTAATACAAGTAATTTCACTCCCAATAAATCTCAGTTAGTTTCGGCAAAGGTAGTTATTTTTATCAAGTTTTGAGTTTTGAGTTTTAAGTTTCGGGTTTTGAGTAAAACACCCAAAACCCAAAACTTAAAACCCGAAACTCAAAACTTTCAAGGATAAGCTATAAAATAATAGTTTTTGGATTGGTAAAATTGCTCTTCAAAGGCTTGCATACTGAGGGGGGGCTGTTGGTCGAGCCATGATTTCATCAAGGAGATTTTCATGCCGCATTTTTCAAAAAAATCGAAAATCTGCTTGGGGCTTGTGCCATAAACATCCGAACCACCTAAGCCATGTTCAAATACGATGATGGGTTGGCATCTTTTTATGG
>JANMYC010000561.1:0-3301 GCA_031381715.1 Saprospiraceae bacterium | reverse complement strand
CATGGGATTTAGACCATTATCACCGTCAAAAGTCCAAATAACTTTGGTGGAAGTGCTGTCTTGAGCTATAAATTTGAAATCTGCCGTTGATTCACCCATCTCTTCTAATTTCATTTTGCAACGCATTAATTCATTGGGGTTTACACGATAGAAAACAAATTTTAGTGGCGGGGAATACTGCTCTGGGTATTTCAGCAATATTCATGTTTTTTTGCGCGGGTATCTTTTTTATTTTCCATGATTTTTTAATCAGCCTTTACACTTCTGACGCCAATGTAGTACCTATTGCTACCACACTCCTTATAATTGGCGGTTTTTTTCAAATATCTGATGGTTTGCAGGCTACCGCGCTCGGAATACTGAGGGGGATAGCTGAGGTGAATATTCCTACAGCAATAACCCTTTTTGCGTATTGGGTAGTGGGACTACCAACGGGTTATTTGCTCGCCCAATATTATCACCTCAATGCAGCAGGTGTATGGCTGGGTTTGACTGCAGGTTTGACAGTATCCGCCATTTTACTTTGTTGGCGGTTCTACACAATGGTTAAGAAAATTGACGTTTAATACCTGCCCAAAGTTGTAAAATTTTTCTAGTAAAGGATTGTTTAATTAAAATTTTTGTTTTAAATTTGATAGTATTTTAAACAAATTTTTTAATTATTAAAACTCTCTATCATGAAAATTTTAAAATGGATATTGGGGATAGTGTTGCTCGCGGTGGGTATTGGCTTTTTTATGCCTGGTACGACACATCTCGAACGCACTATTGAAATCAATGCACCTTCAACACAGATATATGAACAAGTCAATGAATTAAAAAACTGGATGAACTGGTCGCCGTGGTCAAAACTGGACCCGAATACGGTATGGAAATATTCAGAACCATCCGCAGGCACGGGCTCATATTACACGTGGGCAAGTCAGGATAAGAACGTAGGAAACGGCAAATTAACTATAATGGAAGCAAAACCCAATGAATCAGTACGCTGCAAAATGGAATTCGATGGTATGGGCGAGTCAATGGCAGATTTTAAATTCATAGCCAAAGACAGCACTTCCACTAAAGTCATTTGGGCTTTCGACAATGATAATGGATTGAACCCCATAAAAAGGTGGTTTGGTCTTTTTATGGATAAAATGATAGGGCCCGATTATGAAAAGGGGTTGGCTAATTTGAAAGCTTTTAGCGAGACTAAAAAATGAAGTTAAATGTTGTGCCTACTTGTCTAAACGAGTAGGCACAACATTTTAAGCTATATTCGCTGAATCTTCCAAATTAGGTTCAATACTGTCCGTAAGGACTCCTTCGGAGAGGGGGATACTTTTTTTATTTAAAACACGCAGTAAAATAATGGACAATATACCCGCAACGATGTTATAGAATATTTGAATTGAGAAAAACATGATATTCGCAAATGAAAAAGCATCATTGCTATTCACTCCATGAATTACAAGGGCTGCCGTAGCCAAAACATGATAAGTACCCATACCACCCGGCGAAGGAATAACAATACCAAAAGTACCAAACACAAATACCGTAAGTGCCGCAATGGGGGCTAAATCGGCAGTAGGCGCAAATGACTTAAAGCACAGATAAGTCATCATATAGTACATCACCCAAATATTAATAGAATGAAAAATAAAGACGGGTAAATTCTCGATTTTTTTAATCGTTTTTAACCCCTCAGTAAATTTCTCTACGATATGCCGTATTTTATCCACAAACGGGATAGCCATTATTTTTTTTCTGAAAACATAGATTAAAACAAGCGAAAGTAGTCCAAAACCAATTACACCCAAAAATATAGGATTTTGCAAAAGACGAAATGAACCATCCCCTTTGCCAATATTTTTATCTAAAAAATTCCAAAGAACATCATATTCAATTAAAAAACTAAAAGCCACTACGATGAGAAGCGTAGCCATGTCTATAATTCTATCGACCACCACAGTACCCATCACTTTAGTCGCCGATATACCCTCTACCCGCGCCAATGATGCTGCACGCACAAACTCACCCGCACGAGACATCCAAAGATTAGTGAAATAACTAATATTCACCGCAAAAAACGCATTTAACGTACTCGGACGATAGCCCAGAGGATGGATAAGCATATTCCACCGAATCGCCCTACTCCAGTTACTGATACTAAAAGCCAGAAGTGTCATAGCAATCCAGAAAAGGTTGACCGAACGAAAATCATTAATTAATTTATCGATTAGTGGATAAGGCTGTTTCCCTTCCAAACGCAATTGCTCCTGAAATGCCGTATTTTGATTATTGTAAAACCACATCATAATCGCCACACCGATACCCAGAAACAAGGAGAATTTTAAAATATCGACCAGTATTTTTTTCAAAACGCTATTTTTTATTATTTTAAAAAAACAAAACGCAAAAATAGCTAATAAGATTCTGATTAACTACTTTTTAATTAAAAACGCAGCTTCTTGTGAAGATATTTGGTTTGCTTTAAACAATAAAATATCATTATCTTGCACTATAAATTTAAAAATGATGGTTCAAATTCCTTCAAAAGTTCGGAAATCGCCTAAGCGCAAAGTGCCAGACTATCTCATTGCCGAGATGATTGATGGCAAGCCGTATTATTATAAAGGCTATAAACAGGTGCTCAATAAAAAACAAACACTTGAGGAGATTATGGGTTCAAGCACATTACAAGGTTTTATTATCACTTATCTGACTCGACTTTTAATGACTTTGTCAGAAGATGAATTTCAATTATTTTTAAATGAAACAGGGCTTCATCTTGAAACAGGCACTAATCTTTCAGGTGATATTCTCATATTTGATGCTACAAAGCCACTTTCAATTGATACGCATTATGCCAATCAACCGCCCTTAATCAATATCGAAGTGGATGTTAATATTGATTTGGAAGACGAAGATGAAATGAATTATATTATGAGTAAAACTCAAAAATTATTAGATTTTGGTACTGAAAAAATAATTTGGGTGCTGACAAAACCTCAAAAAGTAATCGTAGCGACAGCTTCTGACAATTGGCTCATCATTTCATGGGATAAAGACATCGAAATACTGAGGGGTATCACTTTTAATATTGCAGCGTATTTGAAACGGAAGGGAGTCGAGTTATAAAAGTAGTCAGTTTATCAGTGGTCAGTTGACAGAAGTTTTAATAAAAAAATCGTAGTAAAGCCATTTTGGATTTTACTACGATTTTTTTATTAAAACTTCTGTCAACTGACCACTGATAAACTGACTACTTTTATAACTCGACTCCCTTCCGTTTCAAATACGCTGCAATATTAAAAGT
>JANMYC010000138.1:0-3059 GCA_031381715.1 Saprospiraceae bacterium | reverse complement strand
GTTTGTGATAGGTTTGTTTTTTCTTTCTACTCTGCTTTCTTTAGTGATTGTGAGTAGTAAAATGTGGAATACGGCGTATTATTCTGAAATCAAATCGTTAATAGAGCAGACCAATATCAGCCGATTCATATTGGAGGTGATGCTGGGTTATTTGCTTTTTGCGGGCTCTTTGCATACGCACTGGGGTGATATCAAAAGCCAGTTAAAACCCATTTCTTTATTGGCTATAGTGGGTGTTTTAAGTTCTACGGTTATCATTGGGGCTTTTTTCTATGGAACGTGCTCATTCTTGGGCATATACATCAGCTTTATCTATTGTTTGATTTTCGGAGCGCTCATTTCACCTACCGACCCCATCGCTGTTTTGGGTATATTGACCAAGGCGAACGTTTCAAAAAAGATAGAATCGACAATAGTGGGGGAGTCTCTTTTTAATGATGGAGTAGGGGTGGTTGTTTTTATCGCCCTATTGGAGACATTGAAGCTGGGAGACGACCACGTAAATTTCTCTAAATTTGGAATTTTATTTTTACAAGAAGCCGTAGGAGGGATGATTTATGGGTTGATTTTAGGGCTTCTATTGCATAAGCTTTTAAAATCAATTGATAATTATGAAACAGAAGTGCTACTGACCATTGCCTTCGTAATGGGGGGATATAGTTTATCGGCTTATTTTCATATTTCTGGAGCTTTGGCAATGGTAATTATGGGCTTATTTGTGGGCAATTATAAGCAAGATAAAGCTATGAGTGACACTACTTTAGAGTACGTGCATAAGTTTTGGGAACTAGTGGATGTGATTTTAAATGCAATTTTGTTTATCATTATTGCATTTGTTTTGGTGGTCATTGATTATAAAATGACTTATTAATAAATTGTAGTTGCATCTATTTTTATGGTTTTATTATCTCGCACCGTTATCATTTTTGCTTTGAGGATGCTATTGCCACGTATCATCAATTGTAATAAAAAAGAAGCAAGACTTTTGGTTTGGGGCGGGCTGAGAGGTGGGCTTTCCATTGCACTTGTTTTATCGCTCCCAGATGGCGAATCGAAGCAAATATTGATGATTTCGACTTATATTTGTGTTGTATTCAGTATATTGGTGCAAGGTCTAAGTATTGAAAAAATGGCAAAGGGCATGTAGATTTATTTTTATTTTTATTGCGCACCTTATCCCTTAACTCAATTAATCATTATCAAATGAAAAATAATTTAATACTACTTTTCTGTTTATTTCTAACAGAGGCTCTTGTCGCTCAGCCCAAACGTGAATTCAGAGCAGTGTGGATATCTCATATTTCCAATATTGATTGGCCTTCTTCAAAAACTCTGACTGCTCAACAGCAGCGGGATGAATTTGTGGCGCAACTCAATCAACATAAATTATCGAATATCAATGCGGTAGTTGTACAGGTTCGCCCCTCGTGCGATGCTATTTATCCGAGTGCAATAGAGCCGTGGGCAGAGTGGTTGACTGGAAAACAAGGCAAATCTCCCGGTTATGACCCGCTCCAGTTTATGATTGATGAAACTCATAAACGTGGAATGGAATTTCACGCTTGGTTTAATCCCTATCGAGCAGTTGTGAGTATATCTTCGTCCAGCATAGATTCAAGCCATGTTTCAGTGAAACATCCAGAATGGTGTATAACTTTTGGTAATTTAAAATTTTTAGACCCCGGGCAAGCCGAAGTTAGAAATTATGTAACAAGCGTAATTATGGATGTAGTGCGCCGATACGATATTGATGCCGTGCATTTTGATGATTATTTTTACCCGTATCCACAAACTGGCGTGACTATTAGCGATTCGATTACTTATGCGCAACAGAGTAGAGGTTTTACGGATAAAAATGCGTGGCGGCGCGACAATGTCAATTTAATGGTTAAAATGGTCGCTGATAGCATCAAATCGGTTAAAAAATATGTCAAATTTGGTATTTCACCGTTCGGGATTTGGCGGAATAATGGCAGCGATGTACAAGGCTCGGCTACATTGGGTCTGGAAAGCTATTCAGCTATTTATGCAGATTCGAGGAGATGGGTTCAGCAAGGTTGGTTGGATTATATCACACCGCAACTTTATTGGAGTATTGGATTCGGCCCAGCTGCTTACGATGTGTTAGTGCCTTGGTGGGCAAACGTTTCACAGGGCAGGCATTTATACATCGGGCAAGGGATTTATCGCATCAATACTTCAACTGACCCCAAATGGCTCAATGCCTCGGAAGTGCCGAATCAACTGCGATTAAATAGAAGCACCCCCTCAGTATTGGGCAGTATTCATTTCAGTTCTAAGCAAGTTTTGAATAATTTATTGGGTTTTCAGGATTCTTTGCGGCAGCAGTTTTATAATCGTCCCGCTTTGATTCCCGCAATGCGTTGGAAAGACAGCCTTCCGCCACTTGCACCCACTAATTTAACGGCAAGCATCAATAGTAATCAAACGCAAGTGACGCTGAAATGGAATCGCCCAGCAACTGCCACGGACGGCGATAAAGCTGCTTATTATGTCGTATATCGCTTTCTTTTCGGTGAAGCAATTGATTTGAATAAAGTAGCGGCTATTCGACAAATTACAGCCACTGATACCACCAGTTTTACGGATATTTATGCCAATCCAGGCGGTTTTCAATATGTCGTTACAGCAATTGATAGATTGCATAATGAAAGTGTCATATCCAATGCGGTGCAAGTGGGCGTGACCAATACGCTTGAAACTGCAGCACGCTCAAGCCGTTTATTGCCCAATTATCCCAATCCTTTCAGTGAAACGACGACGATTCGATATGAATTAAAAAAAGAAGGATTCGTTAATCTTACAATATTCAATTTGGCGGGAGCACAAGCCGCCCAATTGGTTAAACAGAGACAATTAGAAGGCAATTATGAAATGAATTGGCAAGCAGATGGATTGCCCAGTGGGGTATATATCTGTACTTTAAGCTTGGATGGGGGAGCGGTTGCAAGTCAACGGATTATTTTAACGAGATAAATTTATGTAATTGTTTAGCTGCGCAGTCGCTTACGCTCCGTTTAGCCACTGATTACACTGAA
>JANMYC010000560.1:0-2860 GCA_031381715.1 Saprospiraceae bacterium | reverse complement strand
GCAATTGCTTTGACAAATGATGTTATCGAATTTGGAATGAAAGTTTGGACTCAAAATGTACCCATATTTGAAATATTAAAGCATATAGATTGGCTTGACATTTTAATCAAACTTTTTTTAGCGGTTTTAGTGTCAAAACTGTTTAAATTACACAAAGAGACAAAAGATGACTTGGGTAAAATAAAACAAGACTACGATAAACAGAAAGAACGGCTTGACAATCAGCTTTTTTTAGCGTCACTTCTCAATGTTTTGAAAATAAGTGATGCTGTAATGTCAAGAATGGCATTTCCTGATTCTCCACATGGAGAGGCTCATAAATCGGAAATGCTGAAAAAGGCGTTAGAAAACGAAAAAAGTTTATTAAAATTAAATCTGATAAACATAAAAAAAGACAAAACTATTGATGAAATAGATAGTATGATAGCCGATTATTACCAAGTCAATTTTTAATCTTAGTCATTATTCATTATTTGATTAATTAATGCAAAAATCATACAAATATTTGATATTTTTGTAATCAAAATACGAAAATATAAATTATTTGCTTATCAATTATATAGATATTGATATACAACTTATATTTTTTATTTTTGACCTATTAAAACGAGCAATATTATGAGTCATTCAGAGATAAAACATATTAGGTATTTTGAGAATGTGCGGTGGGGAGATACGCCTAAATGCGCCTATTGCAATTCAAGTAATCTATGGGATAGAAGGACTGACCATAGGTTTAAATGCCGTGACTGTAATAATACTTTTTCGGTAACTACAAAGACCCATTTGCATAACACTAAAATGCCCCTCGAAAAATGGCTTAAAGCCTTTTCTATTGTAGCCGATGCTAAAAAAAAGGTGTCTGCAAAAGAATTTGAACGACAGCTTAATGTTGCCTATCCTACGGCTTTCCTCATAAGTCAAAAAATACGGAATATCACTAAAGACATCAATTTGAATATAGTTGATGAAGTGAAACTAAAACAAGAAATTCTTGTAAAAGAATCAATGCTTAAAATCAAAGTATGTTCAGAATCTTTAATTGTAAGCAGTAACTAACTATAAAAAAAAAGACCGCCCAACCTGCTTCTTGTGTTAAAAAAAACGAGGTTGAGACGGTTTTGGTTTAGTAACCAAGTACCAAATTAAACAAAAAAGGGTCGCGAAGCCCAAAGAGCAAGGCGAACACCTATCAGTTAGTAGCACGTTTACAGGAAGGAGCAAACAGGGAATCAAAAAGTGACTCTAAAACCTGTGGGCGGAAAATTGCTAATACAATCAGAATCATGCACAAAACAGTTCCGATTGAAAGCAAAATTTCGCCTACGCCTCCTTTGGCGTGAGCAATTAAACAGCCTCGCTGTTTAACGCAAAGTGATGTTGTTATCAAATCTTTCACAAAACAAATAAACACAAATGGCAAAGAGGTAGAATAAACAACACCTTAACTGACATCACAAAGCTGACCAACATTATCAAATAATATATAAAACCATAAATCAAAATTGGTTTGAAAACATAGTTTTATCCTATGAACCTAATAGAAATAGCCGAGAAGTTTCCAACCGACTTTGATTCCATTCGATTTTTTGAGAAATTCCGATGGAGAAAAGGGGTAGTTTGCCCTCATTGCGATTCACCTTTAGTCAGTCCACGACAAGCCGATTATCGTTTCAAATGTCGAGAATGTAGGCGTAGTTTTTCAGTCACCACCAATACCTATTTGCATCAAACCCATATACCATTGAGGACGTGGATGTTTGCCTTTTCTGTTATTTCAGACGCTAAAAAAGGACTTTCCTCGCTCCAACTTCAACGGAATTTAGGCATATCTTATCAAACGGCTTTTGATATGGCGCATACCATTCGGGATATAATGTCAGAAGAAAAAATACACCTTTTGGATGATGTGGTAGAAATGGATGAGAGTTACATTGGTGGCAAACCTCGAAAGCCTAATATCAAAAAGGAGTTGACTGAATCGGGTAAAGAATACCTCATCAATCGCACTAAAGAGGTCAAGGCATTGGGTTTTAACCTCAAAGCCTTAAAAGGCAATACCGCAAAAGTAGATTTGAATACAAAGCGTGGCAGGGGTAGCCAAAAGTTGATACCTGTTACGGGCATCGTTCAGCGTGATGGAGCAGTAATAGCCGAAGTTATGAGTTCTTTGGGCGCAAAAAAACTGGAGGAAATGGTAAAAAAGCACGTAGCGATGGCAGATGCGCTGCTTATTACCGACACTTATAAGGGATATGCAAGAATGAAAAAAATCATTGAGCATATCAAAATAGACCACTCCAAACTTTATTCTTACAATGGTGTGAACACAAATACCATAGAGAGTTTTTGGGCAATAGTGGAAAGGGGTATCTTTGGGCAATATCACCACGTCAGTCTAAAATATCTACCCAAATATGTCGTTGAGTTCTGCTTTAAGTACAATAACCGAAATTACGATGATATGTTTGAAACCCTTGTCAAGGCTTCAATGATGGTCAAGATTCCAAATGCCATTATTCACGACCCCAATAAACCCAAACCTGTCAGAAAACCTAAAAAGAAAGGAGATTTAGGGTCAACTAAACCTAAAAACCTCATTGACCCTAAACACCGTCAAAGCCTAAGCAGTAAAGACCCCTTTTAAGTATTTTCACTATATTTGCATAACTCATTGATTGTGAGTATATTGCGTTGTCCCACAAAGTAGATAATTCCGTTATTATTTAATAAAACATTAGATTTGTAAGTTTTTGATTCTAAGGGTTTTATGATAATCCTTAGAATAGCTATCTTACAATTTAAAACAAGTTTCCCTTTTTAGCGTTTTTACTAATAAAACATAATGCGCGGTTCAGTT